>NZ_BAAAQX010000001.1:582046-756133 GCF_039531895.1 Nonomuraea monospora | reverse complement strand
GCACGCCTGGCGGTGCTCGGCGTGGCTTCCACCTCCACCGGACGATGGACAGCGGTAACGGCCTGACCAGGAAGAACAATTCGAACGTCCCGGTTGTGGAAGGCCGGTGGACACCACTCAGGACCCCTGTGGACAACTCGGCAGCGCAGGGCCGGCCCGAACCCCGCAAATGGTTGGGCCACCCAAGCTCGATCGCAGGCCCGGCTCAGCAGACCGCGATCGAGACGCAACCGGCCAGGATCGACCTCTTAACACCAGCTACCTAGGCCAGCAGAACGCCGAAGGCCCCGGCGGCGTCGCGCGGGGCCTTGAGGGCGTCGTCCTGGGTGCCCGGGTCGCGGCCCGGACACCCAGGACCTGGGTCATCCGTTGGACACGGTCGCGACGCCCAGGATGCGGAAGGCCGCGACGCGGGCGTTGTAGAGGCTGCCTTCGGCATGGGCGCCGACGGTGGTGCCCGGCTGGAGGGCGTCGAAGACCCGGCCGTCCCCCTCCCAGAAGGAGACGTGGCCGACGGCTTCGTCGGTCGTCTTGTAGAAGATCAGGTCGCCGACCTTCAGGTCCGCCCAGTCGACCGCCTTGGCGTAGAACTTGTCCGGCGACTGGTTGTTCCTGGCCCAGTTCCACATCTCGACGGCGCGGCGGACCGGCCAGCCGGGGAAGTTGGCGATCGGGTTGTAGGAGGCGTAGACCAGGCCCGAGCAGTCGTAGCCCGGGTATTGAGGAGTTCCGATGCCCGAGCTGACGTAGGGTTCGCCGCGCTTGGCCACGGCGTTCTTGTGGCCGATCATGCTCCAGTTGTAGATGTTGCGCTCCTGGTGGCAGAACGTGCCCTGATCCGTCGTCCCGTTCTGGACCTTCACCCTGAGGTGGTTGATGTTGGGGACGCCGTCGGGGTTCCAGTCGGACTTGAGCCCGACCTCGGAGTGGCCGTTGCCGCCCCTGAGGATGAAGTAGGTCTCGCCGCTGGGGAAGATGAAAGGCGCCACGGCGTTGTCGTCGCCGCCGTGGGCGTTGATCCGCAGCACAGGAGAGTAGCCGGACGCCGTGCCGGTGTCCTCGATCCGCCAGCGGACGGTCACCTTGTCCCCTGCTTTCCAGTCGACCTGGATGAAGGCCTCGGCGCCCCCGCAGGCGACGGTGAGCGTGCCACTCGGGTTGCTCAACCCGTCGGCAGACGCCGGAGGCGCCACGAGGACAGCGCCGGAGACCGCGACGGCGAAGGCCGCGATCAACGTCGTGATTCTGGGGTTCACGGGTTTCCTCTCACGATGCGGATGCCTGCCTGCCGGTGCAGGTCAAGGGCGGCTCGGTGAGAACGTTAGGGAGCGGCGCTGGCACGCCGCTGTCCGTACTCCGCCCGTACCGCCGGGCATGCGCGCACATGAGAGAAGCCGCCTCGGTCACGTCCGAGACGGCTCCCGTCGCGGGCCGGCGGCGCGGGCGCCGCCGGCGCGCCGGTCACTTCGGGTCGAGCACGAACACCGGGATCAGCCTGTCGGTCTTCGTCTGGTATTCCGCATAGGACGGGAAGGCCGCGACCGCCCGCTCCCACCACTGCGCCCGCTCGTCCCCTTCGGCCTCGCGGGCCACGTACTCCTTCGTGACGGTCCCGTCCTGCAGCGGGAACTCGGGGTGCGCCTTGATGTTGTAGTACCAGGTGGGGTGCTCGGGAGCGCCCCCCTTGGACGCCACGACCGCGTAGCTGCCCTCGTGCTCCACCCGCATCACGGGGGTGTAGCGCAGCTTGCCGGTCTTCGCGCCACGCAGGGTCAGCAGCACGATCGGTGACCCGAGAATCTTGATGCCCTCGGTGGTGCCGGTGTCAAGGATTTTCCTCGTCTGGTCCTGCACCCAGTTGGTGGGGCTGAACTCTACGGTCTCGTCAGACATGTTCGGCAGCAACAAATCTTGCTCCGGCGGCATTCCTGGGCGCTACGGCGTGAACTCGTACTCGACCCATCCCGCACCGGACAGCATCCGGGCCCCCTGGCGCGCCAGCCGTAGCGCCCCGTCCGTGTAGTGGTGGTTTCTGTAGTGTTGCCGCGCGTTCGAGAGCGGATTTGTCGCCCATGCGCCTTTGTGCATGATGGCGGCGGCCTGACGCCGGAGCCTTCGCCACAGGGCCAGCACGGCCTCGTCGTCGGTGACAGCACCGAGAAAGGATTCACGCAGCGCTTCCGGTGAGCACTCCCCCAGGTGAATCGTCAGGGCCTCGGGATGGCGACGGTGGAACTCCTCCAGCGAGGACGCTTCCAGATCGGCCACGCCCGGCACCAGGTGGAGCCGGTTGACCCCGGCGACAGCGCGCAGATCCTCTATCGGCTCCACACCGGCCTTCTCACCGGCGACTCTCAAGCCATCGGCGGCCCACGTCCTGACGAGCTCTACCATCTCGCCGGGCTCGGCGTGAAACTGCAGCGACACCTTCGCCATGATCCGCAGGCTAGCGCCTCGCCTTGTGAGTGGATGAGCGGGAGCCCATCGCGTCCAGGAGACCGGTGCCCCGCTGCTGCAGCAGACGCACGGTGAGCACCGGAAGGGCGTACAGGACAGTGCCGGTCAGCACGATGACGGACAGAACCGTCACCCACCCCGGCCCACC
Organism: Nonomuraea monospora; assembly: GCF_039531895.1. NCBI lineage: Bacteria > Bacillati > Actinomycetota > Actinomycetes > Streptosporangiales > Streptosporangiaceae > Nonomuraea > Nonomuraea monospora. The sequence continues at coordinate 753,528 of NZ_BAAAQX010000001.1, read as the reverse complement.
CACGGCGAAGGGCAGGACCGCGACCACCAGAACCACGGGAAAGATCGTCATCTGCCCACCGGTAGGATCCCCCGCCTGCTGCCCCGGATAGACGCGTTCGCGAGCGTCCGTCCCCACAGCGGGCATCACGACCGCGAGCAGAGGCGCGACCGCGCAGGCGGTGGCGGCGGCCACGATGGCGCTCCCGACGGCGAGCCCGCCCAGGGGCGAGCCGGTCACGGCCCACAGCACGACCGCCAGCCCGACGGACGGCACGCCGAACAGCAGCCCCCACGCCACCATGCGCCCGCGCACGTCGGCCCTGAGCGCGCCGGGCGTGGTGAGAAGCTGCCACAGAGCCGTGCCGTCCAGGGCATACGTGTTGACCGCGACCATCGCCCCGAAGACCGCCGCCGCGGGCCCCGCCAAGGGCAACGCCCAGCTCCAGCCGGTGGGCGCGACGATGAGCGCCATCAGCAGCGGCGTCAGCCAGGCGCTGCGCAGCTCCACCCCGCGGGCCGGGTCGCGCAGCCAGGTGGCCAGCTCCCGCGCGACGACCGCCGACACCCGCGGCCCGGCGAACGGCAGCGGGCGCCTCTGCACGACGGCCCGGCGGGGAGTCGCCCGGCGAGGCGGCCGGCGCAGGGCGCGGGCCGTCAGCGCGATCCAGCCGAGGTGCAGCAGCCCGCCCGCGACCAGCAGCGCCACGACGTGACCGAAGCCGGTGCCGTCGCGGGCGCCGAGCGCGGCGGCGTACCCCCAGCCGGTGGGCAGGGCGGCGAGCAGGTCGATCACCGGTACGGGGAACCGCCCGAGCTCGGTGTCCAGCTCGCCGAGACGCGGCAGCAGCCACGCGGCGATCGGCACCCATCCGGCGAACGACACCGCGAGCATGACGGCGGTCTGCACGGCGGCCATGGTCATCCCGGCCCGGGTCTGCAGCAGCCAGGCCGCCAGCGCCGCCACCGTCTTGCCCGCCCAGATCAGCAGGTAGAGCTGCGCCACCACCGCCCCGGCGGCGATCACGGCCGCCGTTGGCCCGCCCGGCGCGGCCAGCACCACCAGCGACGACAAGGACACCAGCGTGATCAGCGGGCCGACGCCGGCCAGCTCCGTCCACGACAGCGCCCGCGCCACCCGCCACGGCCGCAGCGGATCTCCAGCAGGTCTCCCGCGCGTTTCTGCCAGCCCCTGTCCAGGCCGCGCAGCCCGGCGCTGTAACGCAGGACCTCGGTGGCGGTCAGCCGCTCGGGCAGCGACAGCCCGTCCATCATGATGCCGAGCTGGGCGAGGGCGGCCTCGCGGTCGGTGCGCAGGTCGTGACCGGCGATTCTGATCGTCCCGGCCGTCGGCTCGCGCAGCCCGCACACGGCCGTCAGGGTAGTGGTCTTGCCCGCTCCGTTCGGGCCGACGACGCCGTAGAACATGCCGGGTGGGACGGTCAGGCTGAGGTTGTCCACGGCGAGCACGGGTCCGAAGCGCTGGGTGAGGTGCGTTACTTCGATGGCGGGGACGGTGGGATCGAGCACGGCCTTCTTTCCGTTTCACCTTAACGGCACGCGCCGTGCCGAATGGGACGCGGCCATTCTCGACATCCGGCACTCCCCCTGTCAACACGGCACGTGCCGTACCGATAGGAGGCTCACGACGGTGTGGCCATCCAGTTCCCGTGGAAGCCCGCGGGGATGCGCACCGGGACGTGCACCTCGGCCACCGGAGGCGCGGCCAGATCGGCGGCGTCCAGAATCGCCAGGTAACTCGTCCCGGCGCCGCGATCATGGGCGAACGTCATCAGATACCCCGCGTTCTCCCCGCCCCCGGCCCGCGCCACGAAGACGGCCTCGCCACAGGTGTGTCCCGGCGGCAGGCGATGCACCGCCCGTGCACCGCCCCCGCCGGTGAGGTCGTAGGCGTAGATCTCCGACCGCTCCGGCTCGGCCTCCAGCGAGAAGCTCGTCGTGTACCCGTACCGATGCGGAAGCCCGAGCACCGCGTCCGCCACCCTCGGGTACTCGCTGGACGCGTCGTCCAGCGCCTCCTCGGCGACCGCCCCCGACCGCAGATCCAGCCGCCACCGGTACACCACCGGCAGCCCGCCCTCCAGATCGCCGGCGCCGCCACGCCACAGGCTGGGGACGCGGGTGCCGGTGACCGTGATCGTGTCGCCCCCGGCGTCCTCGAAGGCGTTCATGGTGTGCCACACGTAGCACGGCGCGACGTCGAACCAGCGCACCGGCGCATCCTCGCCGGCGCCGCGCGGCAGCACCCCGAACCGGGCGCGATGCCCGTCGTCCCAGCGCCACGGCGGCCCGCCCGCCGCGGCCTGCGCGGCGTCGAAGACGACCGGCAGATCCATGAAGATCACGTGATTGCGGGTGACGGCGAAGTCGTGCGTCATCGTCGCCCGCGGCACGTCCACGACCCGCGTCTGCACCAGCTCGCCGACGGCCGAGGCGCGATGGAAGGTCAGGTACGGCGGGCGCAACTGGTAGCCGAAGAACAGCAGCTCCCCCGTGATCGGGCAGGTCTTCGGATGCGCGGTCATCGGGGTCCGCAGCGCTCCGTCGAACGTGTGCGGGCCGACGGTGGCGAGGTCCGGCGTCACCTCGTACGGGAAGCCGCCCTCCTCCAGCGCGAACAGCCGGCCGGCGTGCGCGATCAGGTGCGTGTTGGCCGTGGTGACGCGGTAGTCGATGCGGCCGCTGTCCCGGTCGAAGGCGAGGGCGAGGCGGGACCGGCCGGGGTGCTCGTACAGGGGGGTGCGCACGTACCGGTTGCGGTACCAGCGCGCCCTGCCGCCGTCGAGGGCGATGGTGTGGATCATTCCGTCGCCCGCGAAGGAGTGCGGCGACCAGCCGGTACGCGGGTTGGGCCCGTTGCGGAAGAACTGCCCGCTGAGCTCGGCCGGGATCTCACCGACGATCTTGGACGGCTCCAGGGTCACCTCGTCGGCGACCGGCGCGTTGTTGCCCGCCAGGTGCAGCGGCACCGCTTCGGACATGGGGGAACTCCTGTCGGCAGGGGGTGGGGATGCCGACAACCGTGCATGAAGAATTCCGCGAACAACAGACTTGTTCTTTCCGGCAACCTCAGCCGAACACGGCCCCCTTGATCATCCGGCGTCCGGACCGCTCCACACCTGCTCGACGGGGCCGTCCGGCAGCGCGATCTCCAACTGCGAGCACCACGACCCCGTCGGCGCCCACCCCTCGGCCGGTCTGAAGCTCACCCGCAGCCGTCGCGCCGCGCCGGGAACCGGCCCGCCCAGCTGACGAACTCCGTGGGCGGCCGCCTTGCCCTCCGGATCGAAGGCGCCAAGGTTGTCGTCGCGGTACGGAGTGTCGAGATCGTCCTCGGCGGACAACATCCAGTACCAGAAGAACGGCCCCTTGGCCTCCGTCTCGTGCGGCCGGATCCCCGGGACGAACTCGTAGTGCAACACGGCACCGCCGTCCAGCAACTCCAGGCCGCGGGCGACCACGCGGTGGCCTTCCGCCAGCTCCCCCAGATCGATGTCGAAGGCGAGGTCGAGACGCCTCTTCTCACCCATCCTGGCGAGATAGTCGTCAGTGGCCGTACGCGGCGGAATCCTGATCATGACCCCAGCATCGGGCACGCTCGGGGCGACCCGCCAGCGAATTCCTGGTCAGCCTGTCCGGCACCTCCAAGGATGTGGCGGCTCGCCCCGGCAGAGCGTTCGTCAGGCGATCGGCTGCTCGCTCAGCCCCAGATCGGTGCCCTTCGGCTCCTTGACCACCGTGACAGCCGCCAGCGAGATCACACACAGCACCATGATGTAGACGCCCACCGAAAAAGCGGACCCCGTGCTCTGCACCAGCGCCTGAGCGATCGTGGGAGCGAAGGCACCGCCCAGGATGGCGCCGAGCGCGTAGCCGATGGCCACGCCGGAGTAGCGCACCGAGACGGGGAACATCTCGGCGTACATGGCCGACATGGGCCCGTACGACAGCCCCAGCCCGACGGTCAGCACGACGATCGCGACGGTGAAGAGCCAGATGTCGCGCGTCTCCATCAGCAGGAAGAGCGGGATCATCCACACAAAGATGAGCCCATAGCCGAGCTGGAAGGTGCGCACCCGGCCGATCCGGTCCGACAGCGCTCCGCCGTACAGGGTGAAGACCAGCCAGCCGGCGGACCCGGCGACGGTGGCGAGCAGGACGGACGGGCGGGACAGGCCGAGCGCGGTGGTGCCGTAGCTGATGAAGTAGGCGATGAGCAGGTAGCCGGCGGCGTTGTTGGCCACGAAGATGAGCGCGGTGAGGATGACGTTCCTGGTGTTGCCGCGGAACAGGTCGCGCAGCGGCGCGGAGGAGGTCTTGGTGCGCTGCTGCAGCTCCTTGAACACGGGGCTCTCGTCGACGGCCCGCCGCACCAGGTAGCCGACGACGATCAGGGTCAGGGAGAGCAGGAACGGCACCCGCCAGCCCCACGCCTGGAACTGCTCGGGGGTGGTGACCGTGCTCATGACCCACAGGACGCCGGTGGCCAGGATGAGCCCGATGGGCACGCCGATCTGCGGGAAGGCGCCCCACCAGCCGCGCCGCTCGCGGGGCGCGTGCTCCACCGACAGCAGGGCGGCGCCGCCCCATTCGCCGCCCGCGGAGAAGCCCTGCACGATGCGCAGCAGGATGAGGGCGATGGGCGCGGCCACGCCGATCGTCTCGTAGGTGGGCAAAAGGCCGATGAGGGTGGTGGCCGCGCCCATGAGCAGCAGCGTCAGGACGAGCATGCGCTTGCGTCCGAGCCGGTCGCCGTACCGACCGGCGACGATCGCGCCGAGCGGCCGGAACAGGAAGCTGATGCCGATCGTGGCCAGCGAGATGAGCGTGGCCAGGCCGGGGGCCTGCTCGTTGACGGGGGCCAGGAAGAGCGGGCCGAACACCAGGCCGGCGGCCTGGGCGTAGATGAAGAAGTCGTACCACTCGATGGTGGTGCCTGCCAGGGTGCCGGCGAGGACCTTGCGGTCGTCGCGCGTCATGGCGCGTGGTTCACTCGTCACGGTTGGGCTCCGTTCCTTGCCTCGGGGGGTCTGGTGGCTCGTTCGAGCGCCACCAGGGCGTTCTCGTAGGGGTGCCCGCCGGCGTGCTGGAGGCCGATCTCGCAGGTACGGTTGCCGCTCAGGTAGGCGTCGGCCGTGATCCCGGCGAGTTCGGCGGTCTCGGCGCGGGTGGCGCTCTCGGTCAGCTCGCGGTGCAGGAAGCCGCGGTCTCCGGCGAAGCCGCAGCAGGTGGCGGTGAGGGGTTCGATCACGTCCTCGGCGAGCGCGTCCGCCACGGCGCGCAGGTCGGCGGCGGTGCCGAGATGGGTCATCGCGCAGGTCGGGTGCAGGACGGCGGGGGCCAGGCGGCGGCTGACGGTGAGTTTCGGCAGCAGGTCGGTACGCGCCCAGGTGAGCGCGTCGAGCACGGTGAGCGCGGCGTGCCTGGCCCGGTCACCGTCGTCGAGGACGGGCGGCGCCTCGCGCAGGATGCCGAGCGTGCAGGAGGCGGCGTCCACCACGACGGGCAGCCGGCCGCCGTCCGACCAGTCCCACAGGCGCCGCACGAGGTCGCCGGCGGCGTGGGCGTGCGCGGCCCGGTGGCCCTTGCTGTGCCAGACGGTGCCGCAGCAGGCGCCCGCCAGGCCGGGCGGCGTCCACAGCGCGAGGCCCGCACGATCGGCGAGCGCGGGCAGCGCGGCCGTGACCGTGGTGGGGTCGGGCGCGCCGGGCGGCGCACCGAAGATCCGGTTGACGCAGGACGGGACGTACACGGCCGTCGTCCCCGCCGGTCGGTGTCGCCGCGCCGCGATCGCGGGGGCTGGGCCTGGGGTCGCGGGCAGCCATTCCGGTACGCGGTTCGCGCCGAGCACCTTCCTGCCCAGCAGGCTCATCGCCCGCACCGGCCGATCACCGGTCAGCCGAGCGAGCCGCAGCAGGACCCGGGCGAGGCGTTCGGCCGTGGCCCAGTTCCGTGCGATGGCCGGCGTGAGGCGTCCGGCCGCGCCGCCGTGCCTGGCCTGCCGCAGCTCCTTCATCACCTGGCCGGTGTCGATGCCGACCGGGCACGCCGTCGCGCAGGACCCGTCGGCGGCGCAGGTGTCGACGGCGGCGTAGCCGTACTCGCTCTCCAGGGCGGCGTGCGAGCCGCCGCGCCGGGCGATCTCGCGTTGCAGCACGATGCGCTGGCGCGGGGTGGTGGTCAGGTCGCGGCTCGGGCACACCGGCTCGCAGAAGCCGCATTCGATGCAGCCGTCGAGCAGGGGGTGCACGGCCGGGAGCGCCTTGAGATGGCGCAGGTGGGCGCGGGGATCGTCGGTGAACAGCACGCCGGCGCCGAGGATGCCGTGCGGGTCGAAGGCGCGTTTGACCCGGCGCATCAGCTCGGTCAGCCGCGGCCCCCACTCGCGTTCGAGGAACGGCGCCATGTTGCGGCCGGTGCCGTGCTCGCCCTTCAGCGAGCCGTCGAAGCGGTCCACGATCAGCGCGACGACGTCCTCCACGCATCGGGCGTACCGTTCGACGTCAGCCGGGTCGGCCGGGTCGAACACCATGGTGAAGTGCAGGTTCCCGGCTGAGGCATGCCCGGCGACGGAGGCGTCGAACCGGTGGCGGGCGAGGATGTCGCGCAGCGCGACCGCCGCCTCGGCGACGCGCGCCGGGGGCACGCAGACGTCCTCGCCGAGCAGGATCGTGCCCGGTGGCCGGTTCGCGCCCAGGGCGGTGAGCAGCCCCTTGCGCACGGCCCAGAAGCCGCCCGCGATCCTGGCGTCGCGGGTGAAGCCGCCGTTCAGGACGACGCCGTCGAGCAGCCGGCGGGCCTCGTCCTCGAAGCGGTCCAGCTCGGCCTGGTCGCCGGCGCGGAACTCGACGAGCAGCCCGGCGTCGTCGCCGCCGAGCTCGCGCGTCCAGGCTGGTGCTCCGTCCATGGGACGGATCGCGCGCAGCGAGAGGTTGTCCAGCAGCTCCGCGGCCCGCGCGCCGAGGCCCATCAGCGCGGGGACGACCGACGCGGCGGCGGCCAGGTCGGCGAAGTGCAGGAACGCCGTGCTCGCCCACCTCGGGCTGGGGACGGTACGGAAGGTGATCTCCTCCAGGAAGCCCAGCGTGCCCTGGGAGCCGACGAGGAGGCCGCGCACGAGCTGCGCCGGGGTGTCGCCGTCGAGGAAGGCGTCGAGCCGGTACCCGTTGGTGTTCTTGATCGCGAACTTGGTCCGGATCCGTGCGACGAGCTGCGGGTCGGCGCGGATCTCGTCGCGGATCGCGAGCAGCCGGGCGACCAGCTCGGGCTCGGCCTCGGTGAGGCGCCGGTCGGCGTCCGGGGCGGCGGTGTCGATCCTGGTCCCCGACGGCAGCACGACCCGCAGCGACTCGACCGTCCGGTAGGAGTTGGCGTGCACGCCGCAGGTCATGCCGCTGGCGTTGTTGGCGACCACGCCGCCGACGCACGCCGCCGCGGCGCTGGCCGGGTCGGGGCCGAGCATCCGCCCGTAGCGGGCCAGGCGGGCGTTCGCCCTGGCCAGCACCACTCCGGGGGCGCTGCGCAGGATCGCGCCCGCCTCCTCGACGGTCGCGTGGTCGAAGTGGCGGCGGACGTCGAGCAGGATGTCGTCTCCTTGCGCCTGGCCGTTGAGGCTGGTCCCGGCGGCGCGCAGGACGACCCGGCGTCCGTTGCGGGAGGCGTACCGGAAGACGGCGGCGACGTCGTCGCCGTTGCGGGCCAGCACCACGACGCGGGGCACCTGGTGGTAGGGGCTCGCGTCGGCGGAGTAGCGGATCAGGTCGGTGGCCGACGTCAGCACGTTCCCGGCACCTACCGCCACGCGGAGCTCCTGCATCTGGCGATCCTTCCTTCCTGGTGGGGCGGCAAAACCGGAGTGGGACAACAGTGCGGGATGGCCGCATGTGAAACAATGTCTGATCCGACCCGGATCTCTCGTTCGCGGTGTCGGATCGGACACCGATCTGGGGCATGACCATGGCCACGCTGGGGACCCTGCTCGACGCGCTGCGTCCTGACGTGGTGCAGCTCGCGACCGGCGACGCGCAGCTCGCGGTGGCCGGCGTCGAGCTCCTCGACGCCGGCGCGCTCGAACCGGTCGCGCCGCAGTGCCTGCTCCTCGCGCTCGGACTGGACCTCTCCTCCCCCAGGGCCGTCGGCCAGGCGCTGCGGCTCGCGTCCGAGACGGGCGGGGCACTGGCGGTCAAGTACGCGAGCGGCCTGCCCGCCGGCGTCGCCGAGCAGGCGCGGGCGGCGGGCGCCACGGTCGTGGCCGTCAATCCGGACATCCCGTGGAGCCGCCTCTACGGCCTGGCCTCCACGCTGCTCGCCACCCAGCCGAACTCCCCCGAGCCCGCGGGCGGCGATCTGTTCTCGCTGGCCAACTCGGTCGCCGCGATCTGCGGCGGCGCGGTGGCGATCATGGACACCAACCAGACGATCGTCGCCTACTCCAACCTGCCCGGCCAGCCGATCGACGAGACCCGGCGCGTCGGCATCCTCTCCCGGCAGGTCCCCGACCACGCGCTGCCCCACCACCTGACCGACGAGCTGTGGCGCAGCGACTCGGTGAAGCTGATCCGCCGCGACGGCTACGACCCGCGGCTCGCCGTCGTGATCCGCGCCGGGGACACGGCTCTCGGCTCGCTGTGGGCGACCTTCCCCGACGAGGACGCGATCACCGACAGCGAGGCCGTGCTCGCCACCGCGGCCAAGCTGGCCGCGCTGCACCTGCTCACCATCCGCCGGCATCTGGACGCCGACCAGGAGAGCCGCAACGCCGCCCTGCAGACGGCGCTGCAGCATCCGGGCCACGCCGACCGCGCCCTCCCCCTGCCCGCGACCCTGCTCTGCCTAGCCGCGAACCCCGGCTACCCCCCTGACCATCGCCCTGACCATCGCCCTGGCCATCGGCCCGACCACCGCGCGAGCCTGTTGCGCGCCCTCGGGCTGCTCGAGCTCGACGCCCGTTCCCTCGGCCACGAGCCGACCGTCAGCCTGGTCAAGGACCGGATGTACGTGCTGCTCGAAGCCGCGCCCCGCGGCTCGGTCACCGTCGCCACCCTGGCCGCCCACTTCCACCAGCGGGCGACCCGGCTGCTGCACACGAACCTGCTGATCGTCCGCAGCGAGCCCGTCGAGGATCCCGACGGGTTGCGCCAGGCCCGCGACGACCTCGACCGCGCCATCAGCCACCTGCGGGACACGGGCGCCCGGCCGGGCAGCTACGCGGCGCGGGACCTGCACGCCGAGATCGTCCAGCAACGGCTGTTCGACGCCGTGCGCAGCGATCCGATGTTGCGGGCGGGCTTCGGTGGCGTCATCGACGCGTACGATGTCACGCACGGCACCGCCTACCGGGCGACGCTGTTGTCCTATCTGCGTAACTTCGGGGACGTCCGGGCCGCCGGCGCGGAGCTGACGCTGCACGAGAACACCGTCCGCAAGCGGATCAGGCGCGCGCAGGAGCTGTTCGGCGTCGCGCTGGACAACCCGACGCACCGCTTGCTGCTGGAGCTGGAGCTGGGGGCCGTGACACCGGGCGTCACCTGGGGGGACGACGCGCCGGGGTGACCCGCGAGCCGCCACAGCCCCGCGAGCCGCCACAGCCCCGCGAGCCGTCACAGCCGGATCAGGTCGGCGACCTCCTCGGGCAGGCCGGGTGACGTCATGACGTGCCCCATCCCGGGCACGACGTGCAGCTCCGCGCCCGGGATAGCGTCCGCCAGCGCCTCGCCGTGACCGAGCGGGTAGACCGGATCCTGGTCCCCGTGCACGATCGACGTCGGCGCGGTGATCGACGACAGCGGAGCGAGCAGGCTGGGATCCTCCAGCCACACGGCCCGGTGATGGTTGGCCGCCGCCGCCGAATCGGTGGCGCGCGACAGCGCCAGCTCCAGCATCGCCCGGGCGGCGGGCTCGTCGAACGGCCGGACGGAGCCGTTGAAGACCCGGAGCAGGGCCACGTCGGACTCCACCCCCGGCGGCAGCCCCGCGGCCAGGTGCGCGAGGAACCGGGGCGACGGCGGCGGCAGATCGTCCGGGTCGGCCGGTTCCCCGGCCAGCGCCCGTTCCCACACGGGACGCGGATCGTGGCCCATCGGCGAGCTGGACATCACGGTCAGGGACCGCACCCGGCCCGGCGCGTGCACCGCCAGCCACTGCGCGAGCATGCCACCCAGGGACGCCCCGGCCACATGGGCGGATTCCAGCCCATAGCCATCGAGCACGGCGAGGCAGTCGCGGGCCATGTCCCCGATCGTGTACGGGTGCGCGTCGAAGTCGACGACGCTGGACCGGCCGGTGTCCCGATGGTCGAACCGGATCACCTGCACCCCGCGTTCGACGAGCCGGCCGACCAGCGCGTCAGGGCAACTGACGCCCTGAGCAGCCGACCCCATGATCATCAAGACCGCGGGCAGCCCAGGGTCGCCGGCCCGCTCGGTCCAGATCCGCAGCGGCCCCGAGGCCACGAATCGCTCATTGGACATGGAGGCACGCTAGCGCCCGCCCGCCGACCCTTCATCGACGACGTCAGGACGACGTCACCACACCGGTAGAAGTGACGCCACTTTGATGTCATCATGACGTCATGGACCTTGCGCCGTATGTGGACCACCTCCGCCGTGAGCTGGCGATCGCGGCAGGAGCCGGCGGCGAGGAAGCTCGTGCGCTGGCCGAGCGGCTCGCCGCGACGCTCGAATCAGCCACCAGGCTCGCGCTGCTCGAAGCCCTGTCCGCCGCCGCAGACGAGATCACCCACGACCTCAGCCCCGGCTCTGTCGAGGTGCGCCTGCGTGGCCGCGACCCCGACTTCGTCGTGACGCCACCGCCGGCCGTCCGGCCGCTGGAGGAGAGCGACGCCGACAGGCCGCCTCCCCCGCCCCCGCTGCCTCCGGACGCCGACGAGGGCGGCACGTCCCGGATCTCGCTCCGGGTCCCTGAGCACCTCAAGCCCCGCATCGAGGACGCCGCCGCCCGTGACGGCCTGTCGGTCAACGCCTGGCTGGTGCGGGCCGTCTCCGCCGCGCTCGACCCCGGCAACGCAGGCAGCCGTTCCGGCCAGCGCCCCACTCAGCGGTCCGGCAACCGTTACAGCGGCTGGGTGCGCTGATGACCACGACAATCACCCACCACGAGGGGATCGGTATGCCGGCCTTCGACACCTCTGAGCCCATCGCCGCCGTCATCGACACGGCGACCGCCAACATCCGCGTCTCCGCGAGCGACCGCGCCGACACCGTCGTCGAGGTCCGCCCGAGTGACGCCCACAACGACGCCGACGTGCAGGCGGCCGAGCAGACCCACGTCGACTACGCCAACGGCAGGCTCCTGGTGCGCAGCGACAAGGAGCCCACCGGCTGGGGCACCGACTGGGGGCTGTCGCTCGGTAAGCTCGTCGAGTCGCCCGCCGACTGGGCGCGCTCGCTGGTGCTCGGCCCCGGCTCGATCGACGTGACGATCGAGCTGCCGACCGGCTCCCGCCTCGACGTCAGGACGGCGGGGAGCGTCGTGTGCCAGGGGCCGGTCGGCGAGGTGTCGCTGTCCACCTCGTACGGCGATCTCCAGGTCGAGCGCGCCAGCCGGTTGCGCCTGCGGAACACCTACGGCGACATCCACGTCACGCACGCCTACGGGCACACGGAGGTCACCAACAGCCACGGCGACATCGACATCGGCCGGATCGACGGCACCGCCGCGGTCAAGAACTCGCACGGCGACATCCGCCTGGGCACGGTGACGGGCGACCTGCGGCTCAACAGCGCCCACGGTGACGCCACCGTGGATCTGGCGCTGGCCGGCGTCAGGGCCATGACCTCGTACGCCGGCGTGCGGATCGGCGAGGCGGCCGCCGGCTCGATCGTCATGCAGACCACCGGCGGCGGCCTCGACCTGGGCATCCGCAGGGGCACCGCCGCCTGGCTGGACGTCAGCTCCAGGTACGGCACCGTGGACGTCTCCCTCGACCCCAGCGACGCCCCCGCCGAGTCGGAGCCGGTCGTCGAGGTGCGGGCCCACACCGACTACGGCGACATCGTCATCCACCACTCCTGAGGAGGAACCTGTGACCGACGCGATCGTGGCCGAGGGCCTGATCAAGAGGTACGGCGAGCTGACCGCCCTCGACGGGATGGAGCTGGCCGTCCCCGAGGGCACCGTGTTCGGGCTGCTCGGCCCGAACGGCGCGGGCAAGACCACCACTGTGCGAATCCTGACGACGTTACTGAAACCGGACGCCGGGCACGCCCGGGTGGCGGGGTTCGACGTCGTTCGCGACGCCGCCAGGCTGCGCGCCCGCATCGGCGCCTCCGGCCAGTACGCCGCCGTGGACGACCACCTCACCGGCGCCGAGAACCTGGAGATGGTCGGCCGCCTCTACCACCTGGGCGTCAAGCGCAGCCGGCAGCGCGCCCGCGAGCTGCTGGAACGCTTCGACCTCGGCGAGGCCGCCGACCGCCCGGTGCAGGGCTATTCGGGCGGCATGCGGCGGCGGCTCGACCTGGCGGGCGCGCTGGTCGCCGACCCGCCGGTGCTGTTCCTGGACGAGCCCACCACCGGCCTGGACCCGCGGGCCAGGGCGAGCCTGTGGGAGGTCATCGGTGAGCTGGTGGACGGCGGCACCACGGTGCTGCTCACCACCCAGTACATGGAGGAGGCCGACCGGCTCGCGCACCGCATCGCGGTGGTGGACCACGGGCGGGTGATCGCCCTCGGCACCGCCGACCAGCTCAAGGACCAGGTCGGCGGCGACCGCATCGAGCTGTCGGTGACGAGCGCGGCCGACCTGCGCGCCGCCGTGCGGACGCTGACGCCGCTGGCCGTCGGCGACCCGCAGATCGACGCCACCGCCCTGCGGCTGACGATCCCGGTCGCGGGCGGCGCCGCCGCGCTGACCAGCGCGCTCGGGCACCTGGCCGCCGAGCGCGTCACCGTGCGCGACGCCGGCCTGCGCCGGCCCACCCTCGACGACGTCTTCCTCAGCCTCACGGGACACCAGGCCGAGCAGAAGGTGAAGGAGAACGCCTGATGGACGCCCTGCGGATCGCCGTCGCCGACGGCATGACGATCACCAAGCGCAACGCGCTGAAGATCCGGCGCGCCCCTGACCTGCTGGGCGGCGTGGTCATGCTGCCGGTCGTGTTCGTGCTGCTGTTCACCTACGTCTTCGGCAGCATGATCGAGCTGCCCGGCATGTCGTACGGCGAGTACCTGCTGCCCGGCATCTTCGTCATGACGATCGTCAGCAGCGGCCAGATCACCGGCTACACCCTGACGCAGGACCTGCAGAAGGGCGTCTTCGACCGGTTCCGCACCCTGCCGATGTCCCCGTCGGCCGTGCTGACCGGCCAGACCGCCGCCGACCTGATCATGAACGTGACCAGCATCGTCACCATGGCGCTCGTCGGGCTGCTGGTGGGCTGGCGCATCCACAGCTCGCCGCTGGAGGGCGCGCTCGGGTTCCTGATGCTGCTGCTGTTCGCGTACGCGTTCTCCTGGGTGACGGCGACCGTCGCGCTGTCCCTGCGCACCCCGGAGGTCTTCAACAACGTGGCGACCCTGATGTCGTTCCCGCTGATCTTCCTGTCCAACGCCTTCGTCGACAGCACCCGCCTGCCCGCGCCGCTGCGGGTGGTCGCCGAGTGGAACCCGGTCTCCACGCTCGTCCAGGCCGCGCGCGAGCTCTTCGGCAACACCAGCCCGGCCATGCCGGCGCCCACCGCCTGGCCGCTCCAGCACGCGGTGCCGGTCTCACTGCTGTGGTCGGCCGTGCTGCTGCTCGTCTTCGCGCCGCTGGCCACGCGGCTCTACAAGAGAGCGGTCAGCCGGTGACCCGCGTCACCGACCTCGACCGCGACCGGGCGGTGGAGCTCGTCCAGCAGGCGTACGCCGACGGCCGGCTCGACCCGGCGGAGCTGGAGGCGCGGCTCGAACGCGCGCTCACCGCCACCTCCGCCTGCGAACTGACGCCGGTCGTCGCCGACCTGCCGGGCGACGAGGTGGTGCGCATCGAGTCCGTCGGCGGACGCGTCATCCGGACGGGCGACTGGAAGGTCCCGCGCCGCCTGCGCGTCGACTCCGAGTACGGCAACGTCCGGCTCGACCTGTCCCAGGCTCATGTCCCGTACGGGCGGGTGGACATCGAGCTGCGGCTCGCTTACGGGCGCGCGCTGATCATCTTGCCTGCGGGTGCGAGTGCCGACGTCGATGAGGTGCGGACGGATTGGGGGCGGGTGGTCTGCAAGGTGCCGGGCCGCCTCGGCACGGGCGGGCTGCACGTGCACGTCACCGGAGAGCTTCCCTACGGGCGGCTGACGATCCGCGACGCACGCAGATGACGATCACCTCCCGCCGACCGGCGCGCACCCGTCCGCGAACGTCTGCGCCGGACCGTCCAGCAGCCCGGCGGCTCCGCGTTCACACCACCCCCTTCGTACGGAGAAACGTCTCGATGGCGGCGTTGACCGCCTCGGGCGCGTCCTGGTTGGCGATGTGTCCGGCGCCGGGCACGACCACCTCCTCGACGCCCTCGGCCGCGGCCCACCTCGGCATGGCCTTGGCGATGTTCCCGGTGCGGTCCCGCTCCCCCCGGATCAGGCAGAGAGGCACAGGGGTGCGATAGCCGGGATCCGGGTCGAGGAAGCCCACGGTCGCCCGCCACACCTTCACGAACTCTCCCTTCGTGAGCTGCGAGAACGCCCTGCGCGCATCGGCTTTGGCCGCCGGGGTGACCGCTGAGGCGCCGGCCATCACCTCAGGGAGCCGTCCGGCCGGGATCACCGACAGAGAGGGCGCCGCCAGGCGCAACAGGAACCGGTCTCCGGCGGACAGCGGCGCGGTGTTCCAGGTCGAACCGATGATCACCAGCGCCCGGCACAGCCCCGGCTGCCGCCGGACCAGCGCCTGGCTCAAGTTGCCGCCCAGCGACTGGCCCACCAGCACCGGCCGATCGAGCCGCAGGCGCCCGATGAGCGCGCTCAGGTCCGCGATCAGCCGGTCGGCGGTGACCGGCGCGCCGGCCGGGCGGGAGAGGCCGTGGCCGCGCAGGTCCCAGGTGACGACGCGGTGGCCGAGCGCCGACAGGTGGTCCCGCTGGGCGTCGAACATCACGTGATCGGCCCCGGCGCCGTGCGAGAACACCACCGGGATGCCGTCGCCGCCGCTGTCGGCGTATCTAATCTCGCAACCGTCCAGACCAAAAGATCGATTCAGCATTTTCTGAATATAGTGAACGCCCCGGCGGGCATGGCCGCTCGCTCCGGCCAGGTGCGCGCGGCCGATCGGCGACGCGCTTGGCCGGTGACGGTCAGCGCCCGAAGTGGCCAGCCGTCAACCTTTTCGGTCGTCGCAGGCGCGTGTCACCCTGTGACCGAATCTGCCCGGCGGACCTTCGCCGGGCCGGGTCATCCCATCCCCTCACCCCCTGGGAGCGCCCATGTCCATCCCCTTATCGACCGGACGCCGCCTGCTGATCGGCGCGGTGCTGACGGCCGCGACCACGATCGTCCCCCTGTCGAACGCATCGGCGGCCACCCCTCCGCCGGACGCCGCCACCGCCGCGAAGCCCGCCACCTCGGGCGGACACGTCACGATCACGCTGGTGACCGGCGACACGGTGACGTACGGCAGGAACGCCGGCGGCCTGGCGGACGTGACCGTCACCCCCGCCACCCGCAGCGACGGCAGCAGGAGCAACTTCACCACCTACACCCGTGAGGGCGACACGTACGTGGTGCCGGACGACGTCCAGCCCTACCTCCGCTCGGGCGTCCTGGACGAGGGCCTGTTCAACGTCACGTACCTGGCCGAGAACGGCTACGGCGACGCCGAACGCGCCGACGTCCCGCTGATCGCCCAGTACGCGGGCGGGAACCGGCGCGCGGCGGCGGCGGTCGCGGGGGTCAAGGTGAGCCGGCAGTTGCCGAGCGTGAACGGCGCGGCCCTGGCGATCGGCAAGGGGGACAGCTCCCAGTTCTGGAAGGCCCTGCAGAGCACCGAGGTGCGACCGGCGGAGGCGATGCGCCGCGACGAGCTGCGGCTGGCGGGCGAGGTGGGCCGGTTGTGGCTGGACCGGGTCAAGCACGTCTCGCTCAGCGAGAGCGTCCCGCTGATCGGCGCGCCGCAGGTGTGGGAGGCCGGTTACGACGGCGCGGGCGTGAAGGTCGCGGTGCTCGACACGGGCGTGGACCGCACGCACCCGGACCTCGCCGACCGGGTGGCCGTCGCGGCCGACTTCACCGGCACGTCCCCCGAGGCGGTGGACGGGCACGGCCACGGCACGCACGTGGCCTCCACCATCGCCGGGACGGGCGCCGGTTCGGCGGGCAAGTACCGGGGCGTGGCGCCCGGCGCGTCCCTGCTGGTGGGCAAGACCTGCGGCGACGACGGAAGCTGCTTCGACTCGGCGCTCATCGCCGGCATGCAGTGGGCGGCCGAGCAGGACGTCTCGGTGGTGAGCATCAGCATCGGCGGGGACGCCCCGCTGGAGTACCCGGACCTGCTGTCGCGGACGATCGACGAGCTGACCGAGTCGACCGGCACGCTGTTCGTGGTCGCGGCGGGGAACGAGGGCGCCAAGGAGACCGTCCAGTCGCCGGGGGTGGCCGCGTCCGCGCTGACCGTCGCGGCGACCGACAAGCGCGACCGGCTCGCGCCGTTCTCCAGCCGCGGCCCCCTGTGGTACTCCGACCGTTCGCTCAAGCCGGACATCGCCGCGCCTGGCGCGTCCATCATGGCGGCCCGCTCGTCGGCCAGCAGCCTGCCCGGCGAGCTTTACACCACCATGTCGGGCACGTCCATGGCGACCCCGCACGTGTCGGGGGCGGCGGCGCTGCTCGCGCAGCAGCACCCGGGCTGGAAGGCGGCCGAGCTCAAGGCCGCGCTGATGGGCGCGTCCACCGACGTCGGGCTGACGGCCTACGAGCAGGGCGCCGGGCGGCTGGACGTGGCCAGGGCGGCCGAGCAGCGGGTGCACCCAGTGACCCCGGCGCTCGACCTGGGAACCCTCGCCTTCGACCAGGCACCGCTCAGCCGTACCGTCACCTTCGGCAACACCGGGCCGGAGCCCGTCACGCTGTCGCTGAAGCCCACGCTGGCCTCCGGTTCGGGCGCCGAGATACCTGCCGGGGCGATCACCGGCGACGCCTCGCTCACCGTCCCGGCCGGCGGCACGGCCTCCGCCACCGTCTCCGTGGACGTGCCTGCGCTGGCCAAGGGCGAGTACACCGGCGCCGTCACCGCGTCCGACGCCGCCGGGCAGGCCGTCGCCCGCGTCCCGATCGGCTTCCTGATCGAGCCGCAGTCCTACCCGGTGCGCATCGACGTCGTCGGCCACGACGGCAAGCCGTGCGCCGACACGGACGCGTACGGCTGCTGGTACGTCGGCGCGCTGTCCTATCTGAACCTCGACAACGGCCGCAGCGCCTTCCAGCTCGGCTACGACTCGCAGACCGTGCGGCTCACGGCCGGCCAGTACTCCTTCCAGAGCTCGGTCTCGTGGATCGACGCCGACCGGCGCCAGCAGACGGCCGTGGTCCTCGCCGAGAACGTGGACGTCAGCGGCCCCGTCACGGTGACGCTCGACGCCTCCAAGGCGCGCCGGATCACCGTCGAGACGCCGAAGCCGAGCGAGGGCACCACCAACGAGATCGGCGTCATGCGCCACGACGGCAACGGCTCGTCCTCGGGCTGGGCGACCCTGTACGCGTACGGGCTCGACGACTTCTGGGTCACCCCCACGCCGAAGGTGGCCAAGGGCTCGCTGGTCTTCCAGCACGCCCGCGACGCGGTCGCCCCGCTGCTGCGGATGGAGGCCTCCGGCCTGCGGCTGGATCCCCGGTACAAGCACTACGGCGAGATGATCCCGAAGTTCGACGGCACCCGGAGCCTGGACGTGGTCGATCTCGGGACGATCCACGGCCTGGCCGACCCGGCCTCCCAGATCCCCGCCGA
The DNA here is from genome assembly GCF_039531895.1 of Nonomuraea monospora. Taxonomy (NCBI): domain Bacteria; kingdom Bacillati; phylum Actinomycetota; class Actinomycetes; order Streptosporangiales; family Streptosporangiaceae; genus Nonomuraea; species Nonomuraea monospora. The sequence continues at coordinate 735,601 of NZ_BAAAQX010000001.1, read as the reverse complement.
CCTGAGCGGGGTCAGGGGCAAGCTGGTGCTGGTGGAGCACGACGACGACTTCCACGACGGCCAGTGGGACTGCACCACGCCGCAGGAGTACCTGGACGCCCTGCACGCCGCCGGCGCGGCAGGCGTGTTGCTCTTCCTGAAGGGCCGCATGTGCACCGCCGACACGCCGCTGGCCGGGGTGCTGCGGCCCGCGCTGCCCGCCGTCACCGTGCCGCCCGCCCAGGGGCTGGCGCTGCGTGAGCTGGTGAGGAGCAAGGGCAAGGTGCCGGTACGGGTGCAGGGGCAGGCGGTCAGCCCGTACCTCTATCACCTGAAGTTCTACCAGCTCGACCAGGTGGGCGCCGACCAGCGCTACCGGCCCGGCACCAGGGAGCTGGCCCGGATCGACCGCGACTACCACGCCGAGCAGCCGCTCGACCTGACGGCGGCCTGGCACCAGTGGATCCCCGAGCGCGAGACGGTCAGCTTCGCGCAGGGCTTCCAGTACCGCGGGCCGTCGGAACGCGAGGAGTACGTCGGCCCGGTCATCGACCCGAAGCAGGCGATGAAGAGCTTCGTCCAGCGCAACACCCTCGACGGCGCGGCCCTGGAGGCGGAGACGCCGCTATCGGGCATCGTCCAGCAGCTCAAGGCCGGTTCGAGGAGCGGCGAGGAGTGGTTCGGCGGGCCGGCGGTGCCCGGCGCGTTCGAGGAGGAGCCGCTCTACTCGGAGATGCTGGCGTGCGGCGCGTGCAGGCAGGGGGACGTGTTCAGCCCGCTGCTCCCGCTGACCTTCCCCGAGCCGGAGGTCGAGTCGTTCTACACCGAGGCCGTCGAGACCGGCCGGCTGCACCTCTACCGGGACGGCGCGGAGGTGCCGCCCACCCCGCTGGGCGGCGTCTACACGGCCTTCACCCTGCCCGCCGGGAAGGCCCGCTACCGGCTCACCCACGAGCTGGCCACCCTGCCCGCCGGGCTGACGGACCGGTTCTACGACCGGCGGGTCAGCAGCGAGTGGGAGTTCACCTCCGCGCGGGTCACCGAGGACGACAAGAGCCGGCTGGACTGCCTCGGCACCCTGGTCGGGACCTCCGGGGAGCCGTGCGCGGTGCAGCCGCTGGTGTACCTGCGCCACGACCTCGGCCTGAACCTCGACAACAGCACCGGCAGGGGCCCGCACCGGATCAAGCTGCACGCCTACCACGAGGCGGCGGCGGCCAAGGCGCCAAGGATCACCTCGATCAAGGTGTGGGTGAGCTTCGACGGCGAGAAGACCTGGCAGGCCGCGCCCGCCTCCGCTCCGTCCGGCGGCACGGTGAGCGCCCTCGTCCCGGCCGCGCCCGCCCGTGGCGTGCCGGTCAGCCTGCGGGTGCGGGCGTCCGACGCGGCCGGCAACACCGTCACCCAGACGGTGCACGAGGCGTACGGCGTGCGCTGATCACCGTACGGCGGCCAGGGTGTTGAGGGGGTCGTCCAGCAGCCTGGCGAAGGCGAGCTCGGCGGCCCCCGCGAGCGTGGTGTCGTCACCGAGGGCCGTCACGGCCAGGTGAACACGTTCGCGCGACACCGGCAGGACATGCGCGTCTATCCGGGCGCGGACGCGTGCGGCGGCGCCCGGATAGACGTCGCGGAGCATCCCGCCGAAGACCACGAGCGCCGGGTTGAACAGGTTGATCAGGTTGACGACGCCGACGCCGAGCCAGTCGCCGACGCGGTCCAGGGCGTCCCGCGCCCGCGCTTCGCCGGCCCCGGCGAGGGCGACGACGGCCTGGATGCCGTCGCGTCCGATGAGGTCGCCGGACCGTCCCGCGTAGTCGAGCAGCGCCTGCTCCCCCACCTCCGCCTCCAGGCACCCGCGCGACCCGCACAGGCAGGGGCGGCCGTCGAACGGGTTGACCAGCATGTGGCCCAGCTCGCAGCCGTAGCCGGAATCGCCGTCCAGGAGTCTGCCGCCGACGATGATCCCGCCGCCGACGCCGACGTCCCCGTGCAGGTAGATGAGGTTGTCGACGTCGCGTCCCGCGCCGCGTACGTGCTCGGCGATCGCGCCCAGGTGCGCCTCGTTGCCCACCTCGATGGGCAGGCCGAGACCCAGCCCGGCGGCGAGTTTCGCGCCGAACGCCTGATCCACCCAGCCGAGGTGCGGCCCGTACCGGACGGTGCCGTCGGCGCGCCTGATCAGCCCGCAGTACGACGCGCCGACCCCCACGCACAACGCCTCCGGATCGGCCCCGGCGACCAGCTCGCGGCCGAACGCGGCCAGGACGTCGACGACGTTCTCCAGATCGACCCCGGCGCGGGCGCGCACCGCCTCGCGGCGCTCGAACACCTGGCCGCCGAGCCCGACCCGGGCCGCGAGCAGCCGGTCCACGGCCACGTCGAACGCGAGCCCGTACACCGTCCCCCGCTCGGGCATGACCACGATCGACGGCCGCCCCGCGCGGCCCTGCCCGGTGGGGACACCCTCGCGGACCAGCCCCGCCGCGGTGAGCTCGGCGGTCAGGTCCATGATGGTGCTGCGGTTGAGGCCCATCCGGCGGCTGAGCGCGGCCCGCGAGATCGCCCCGTCCTTGTGGACGCGCCGCAGCACCTCGCTCAGGTTCCGCTGCCGCATCTGCTCCTGCGTCCGCGCGCCCGCCGCCGATCCCGTCATCCCCGCCAGCCTAGAACTCGCCCGCGCCTGAGGACAGGCCGCGTTGACAACGCTGAGACGATGCAGCACATGCTGCAGGTCTGTCTGAACGGCGCCAGGAACCGGAGCGAGTCCCCGTACCTCCCCATGACCCCGGAAGAGCTGGCCGAGGCCGCCCGCGAAGCCGTCGGGGCCGGGGCTCAGGACATCCACCTCCACCCCAAGAACCCCGACGGCGAGGACACCCTCCAGCCCGCACCCGTCGCCGCGGCGGTCACCGCCGTACGGGCGGCCGTCCCGGGCATCCCCGTCGGGGTCACCACCGGGGCGTGGGCCGTGCCCGACGCCCGGCAGCGAGCCGCGCTCGTCGGCTCCTGGAGCGTGCTGCCCGATCACGCCTCCGTGAACTGGCACGAGGACGGCGCCACGATCGTCGCGAACGCCCTGCTGGAACGGGGTGTCGGCATCGAGGCCGGAATTTACTCCGGGACAGCGGCCGCCCGGCGCTTCCTCGCCTGGCCGCAGCGACGCCACGTGCTGCGGGTCCTGGCGGAGATCACCGACACCGACCCGCGGACCGCCCCGGACGTCGCCGTCTCCCTGCTGGACGAGCTCGGCGGCGCGGATGGCCTGCCGGTTCTTCTGCACGGGGAGGGGGACGCGGCTTGGAGCGTCCTGCGTAAGGCGGTCTCTCGCGGGCTGGACACCCGCATCGGCTTGGAGGACGTGCTTCACCTGCCCGACGGGTCTCCCGCCACGGGCAACGCCCCTCTGATCGCAGCCGCGCAGGCGATGATCCAGGCCTTCGGCCCCGGCTGACGGATGACCGGCCGCTGGACGATCCCGAGCTCTTCGCCCTCCTGTACGACCGGTACTTCACCGAGCTGCCGGCCCAGCGCAGCCTTTACACCAAGGACGAGTCGGGACGGACGCTCCACACCAAGGTGCTGGCCGGCGAGGAACGCTGGGAGGCGGCCGACGTGGGCAAGCCCCTGGCTGAGCCGCGAGCAGAGCCTGTCGGCCGAGGGTCCCGCCCCCCGCCGGTCGCGCGAAGATCGTGGCCGACACGGCGACGCGGTGGACGTTGCGGGCCGCCCCGGGCTGGCCGTCGGCATGGACGAGGGCAACGGCATCCGCTCCGAGATGATCTTCGACCGGCAGACCTACCACTACCTGGGCGAGCGCTACCTGGCCACCAGGGACAGGACCGTGGTGTCGCCTGAGGCGTCTCGCGAGAACATCCCCTGCTGAGCCCTTCCCCTTGATCTGGCCTTCGCTGCCGTGAGTTCTGTTCCGGACGTCGCCAGGAAGGCGTTCAAGGGCGACATGCCCGAGGGCGGCAAGGTCGTCTTCCGGCCCGACCTCAAGCCCGCGCAGGCCAAGCCGCAGCTGGCCAAGGAGATCAAGGCGGCGCTGAATGACTCGGCGCGCTCGTGACGCGCGAGCGGCACCTTTCCGTACGCGTGACGCCACCGGCGGCACGAGGCGGCCCCGCTGCGCCGAGAGCTACGCGTTCGTTGCAACATGCTGCACATGACGCAAGTCCTCCGGCCGCGCCTGGCGGCAGCGCTCGACGAAACCGACCTGGCCGGTGGCGCGAGCGCGGTGCTCGCCGCCGTGCTGCGGGTGCCCGCCGGTGTGGCCGCGCAAGCGTTCCAGGCGCTGGACATCGACGTGGACACGTTCGTCCGGAGAACGGCGGAGGAGGTGGACGGGCACGTAGAGCCGATCGGCCGCGACGGCTGGCGCGCCCGCGCAACCGCGGCGGCCCACCGCGCCGACCACGAGTTCGTCGGCACCGAGCACTTGGTGGACGCCGCTCTCGACCTGGCCCCCGATCGCTGGTCCAGGATTCTGCGGAAGTTCGGGACCAGCCCAAAAATGCTGCGGGCGCAGCTGTGGCGCTCGGCTCTCGACACGAGCCCCGGCGGGACATGGCAGTCGGTGAGAGAGCATCCAGTCGATCTGGTGCTCGAAGACCCGGTGGACGGGCATGCCTCTCCGCCGGTGGCAGCAGCGGTGGGCAGGCTGTTCGCCAGGGAGCCGATCGTGGGCCTGTCGCTGGCCACCGTCACCGGCGGCGCGATCGCCGAAGTGGTCTCCTTCGGCTGTGCATCGCTGGACCCGCGCCGCGCGCTGACGCCCAGCGTGCCCAGCCACGCCTGTTCGGTGACCAAGATCGTGACCGCCGCGGCGGTGCTCCGGCTGGCCGAGAAGGGGCTGCTGAGCCTGGACGAGCCCGCCGGCGCCTACCTGCACTCCCTGCCGCTGCACGCGCCCGACGGCACGCCCTCCTCTGCCACGGTCCGGCAACTGCTCACCCACACCGCCGGCCTCGCCCCGGGCCAGGGGCTGCGCCAATACGACGGCCCGGTCGTCCCGTTCGCGCAGCGGTACCGCGATGGCCTGCGCGCCGAGTCCGACCCGGGGAGATGGAGCTACAGCAATCTCGGTTACGCCGTCCTCGCCCAGGTGATCGCGGACGTGTCCGGCCGTGACCACCACGAGCAGGTCCTCGCGCCGCTCGGCATGACGGCCTCCTCTCACGGCGACCGCCTGCCTGCCGGGGCAGCCATGGGCCATGTTGTCGACCGTGGCCGCCTGCACACTGTGCGCGACAGCGCCGTCCTGGTGCCCGGCGCCGGCGGCCTGGCGAGCACCGCCGCGGACTTGGCCCGCCTGTGCATCGGGCTGCTGCCCGGTCGCCCGGACGGATTCCTCACGGATGACACGATCGGGCTGATGAACCAGGGCGCGGTGGAGATTCCCCGCCACCCAGCCCGCCAAGGACTTGGCGTACGCAGCCGGGAGATCGGCGGGGAACTCGCCGTCGGCCACAGCGGTGCCTGGCCCGGCTACCGCGCCGAGTTGTGGTGGCTCCCCGGCCGTCGCACCGGAGTCGCCGCACTCTGCAACTCGTACACGCCCGGCCTGTTCCACTTCGTCACGGAGATCCTCGGCGGGTTGTAGGTGCATTTGTGCCGCTCCGGGGGCACACAGAAGACCCTGAACAATTACGACGTTCATGCGAGACGTGAGTCGACATTGATGGGCCGCATACACCGACCGCGTCGCCTGCGCCCTCGTAACTCCGCCTGCAGCTACTCGATCGACGCTGCCGGAGCATCGGCGAACACGACAGGAGAGCGCATACTGACGCGCGGAAGGCCAGTGCCATCCACATGCACTGCGCCGCCGCCCACCGGCAGGCCCGGTGTAGGTCCTGGCCCGCGCCTGCCCCCTGCTTCGAGGTCGAGGCGCTCAACGCCGCTGCCGCCGCGATCGAGCAGGTCACCGTCCCGTCGATCATCATGGACCCATCCACCGGCGGCGTATTGGCTCAAACGGCCTCGGTCATCTCCGCGGCTTCCTGATACCGTCCCAGCACCCCGGGAACGCGGCCTGTTCACGAATCGCCAGGAGTGGCCTGTTTCGGTCGTCGTCTGCCTCCCAGCCGGCGGCGACCGCCTCCGCCATGCGCAGGCCGACCGCGTACTATCCCGTGGTGTGCAGGTAGGACACGATGTCCGGGGCGAATGTCCGCAGCGTCTGATCGTCGTGCACGACCAGCTCGGCGGGAACGGCGTGTGGCGTGCAGCAGCTGACAACATGTGACATAGATCACATATCTTCGGACGCAGGAAAGCGGTTGCCGTGACATGCCGCTCATGTTCGAATAATAGAGGGAACCGCTAGGAGTACAGCCTTCCTGAAGGTGGACATTCGGGCTCGTGATCATGGCGGTCGGCGTTGGCAGCGGCTGCGGTGCTTCATTCTTGCGAAGTTACGGACCTTCGGGCGAATCGATGTTCAGGATTTTCGGAGTGTCATAGTTTTCCGCGCAACATGGACGCTACGGAGTGTGGTATGCGCAGGTTACGACATGTGAGCCGCACATACGGCCGCTTGTCGTGGACGGCGTACGCGCAAGTACCTGTGCAGCGGTTCGGACGGTGCCAGGAGCCCGGTGACCGAGGAGCTGCCGGCGGTCCCGTCAGGCACCATCGGCCGGATGGAGGCGACGCTGAACTGGGCCGCCCAGGACGCCGGAGGCGATGACCATGCCGCGCGGGGAGCGCATCTACAGACCCGCCGGCCGGGAACTGGTGCGCAGCCTGCCGCAAGACAGCCTGGAGCTGGACACGCTGCGCGAGGCGCGGGCTGTCGATGTGACCAGCAGTGACGGGCGCCGTCACGGCACCATCGGCGCCGGACACGAGCGCACCCTGACCACGGTGTTCGGGCAGGTCACTGGGGAACGCCTGGCCTACCGCAAGGCACGTGAGCCCAGCTTCAGTGACCGGCCGATCCCCGGCTGCGGCTACTGCCTGACCGCAACTCCATGGCCTGCGTGGCCTGATGGCCCGGCAGGTCGCCACCACGCCTCGGCCGGCCGCCGAGGCCACCATCGAGCAGGTCACCGGCGTCATGGTGGGCAACGGCCAACTGGCCGGGATCACCGAAGCCCAGGCGCGCACATCCGCGCCTACCACAGCTGTCGCGCCGTCGACGGCCAACGGCCCGACAGCGACGTGCTCATGACGCAAGCCGACGGCAAGGGCATCCTGATGCCGTCCGAACTCCGCGAGAACGTCGGCCGCACCGACGCCACCCACTCCGGAACCAACCTCTTCGCCGAGATCGTCACGGTCGCCTACCTGACACCCTCGCCATGCACCCACCGCCGGCATCGGCGACGACACCCCCACCACGATTGCAGCAGCGTTCGAGGAAGCCGACCGCGGCGACCCCGGCCACCACCGCCCGCGCATCTTCCTGGTCGACGGCAACAAGACTCAGCTGACCGCCATCGCCCAGCGGCAGGCCCGGCACCTGGAGGTCTCTGTCATCTTGGACTTCATAGCCACCGCTCATGCCTGGGGCAACGGCCAGGCCCAAGGCGTCATCTCCACGCTCACGCCAAGACCTTCGACCGCGACAAGATCGACGCGTGCGTCACCTACTGACTAACACCTGACCTCCCTGGACCATCCCACCACTCTGGAAGCCGGCTGGCCGATCGCCACCGGCCTGATGGAAGGCGCCTGCTGCCAGGTCATCGACGACCGGCTCGACATCGTCGGCGCCCGCTGGACCGCGGAGGGAGCCCAAATCGTCCTTGCCCTCTGTTCCTTGGCCATCCACTCGCCACAGCGGAAGCAGCATGAACGCGAGTGCCCCACCATCAATGACCTCCAGTAAGAAGCACCCCTACCAAGAGCCGCACCCCCCACGGGGCTTCAAATGTGGAAATGATCACCTCACAGGTGGATGACGGAAATAAAGATCACTGCATGACATCGGGGAATGCACATCATGTTCAAAACGCGAGGAATAGCGCTGCGCTGGGCCTACCTGCTGCCGGCCGGTTCGCGCGCTGGCGAGGGCGGGCTGCGGCTGACCAGGCAGGCGTCTTTGCTCGGTGAGGTCGTCCAGGCGGCGCCGATGCGGGCGTTGGAGGCCGAGACGTCGGCGCATCTGGGGTTCGAGCGGCATGAGCAGGGCGTGAGCGTCGCGGCCGGGAACGCCCGCAACGGGAAGATCGGCAAGACGGTGCAGGCCGGGGTGGGTCCGATGCGGCCGGCGGTGCCGACCCGGTGCTGCCCGAGGCGCGGGCCTGGCAGTCCCGGCTCTTGGACCCCTGCTACCCGGCGGTGTTCTTCGGCGCGATCGTGGTCAAGGTCCGCGACAACAACCCGTGGCCGCCAACCCCGCCTACGTCGGCGGCGACAAGCACGTGCAGGGCATCCGGCTGGCCAAAACCCCGCTCGACGCCGCCATGGGTGAGTCCGTCCGCTTGTGGACAAGCGTCATGACCGACCTGGAAACGGCGGCGTGCGCGACATGGTCATCGCCGCCGTCGACGGGCCGGGCGATTTTGGGGCGGCCAGCCGGACCAAAGAAGGCGAACGCGGCGATCAGCCCGCCCGCCTCATCGAGGGCCCGTGCATCAAGGCCGGCGCGAAGCCCTCAACGAACTCGAAATCGCATACTCGGAAAGGATTCGGTAATAGACAAAGAAGACTCTTCATTGCTCAGAGTGATAGTTGAACACTACAGGTGACAAGCTGTCCACGCAGTCAAGAATGAAGAGAAGGAGAGAGCACTGGTGGCTAAAATTCTTGAGGTACGAGAGATCGAGATCGCTTCACTGGTGATGAGTGAAGGGCAAGCGAGAGTTCGCAAGATAGAGGCCGATATCGACGAGCTCGCCACCAGTATCCGTATCCACGGCCTCCTGGAACCCATCCTGGTCTGCTCGTCCGATAACGGGGGCGGGGCCTTTGAAGTCCTAGCGGGGCAACGCCGGGTTCTCGCCCACCAGAGGCTGGGCCGGGAGAAGATCATGGCCGCCATTGTCGACGAGCCGGTCGATGGGGAGAACGCCAAGGCCATCTCACTGACGGAGAACATTATCCGGCGGGACCTGGACGCGAAAGACATCATCGACGCCTGCTCCTGGTTATACAAGAGGTACGGAAGCGCCCGCGCCGTGGCGAAGGAGACCGGTATCCCGTATGCGCAGGTCTTGAAGCACCTCAAGTATGACCGCCTGACCCCTGAGCTTCAGTCCAAGGTTGATTCCGGTGAGGTCAGCCTCAATATCGCGCTGAAGGCGCAGGATGCTGTCGAGAGCCTGGGCGGGTCCGCGAGATCAGCAGAAGCGCTAGACTTGGCCGAGGCGCTGGAGACGATGACCGGGGCCGAACGGCGGCAGATTCTCCAGGAGAAGCGCGCGAATCCGGAAAAGCCTATCCGGGGTATCCTGGAGAACTTCTGGAACGAGAATGAGCGGGACCGACAGATTCTGGTGACACTGCCGGAAGCCGTGCACCGGGCTCTTCAATCGCGAGCGAAGGAAATGAACCTGACCCAGGACGCCGTCGCCGCCCGTCTGATATGTGACGCGATGGCCCAAGGTCGCTAGCCTGGCCACCAATATGGTCGGAGCCAATGGCATCGATGACTGGGCCTGATCCGGCAAGGTCCAATGCCATCGGGTAGGGCGTCATTATTGCATGACGTCCTCTGAGCAGCAGTTCTCTTGATCGTTCAGGTGGCGATGATCGGTATGACCTACGCGGACGAGCGGTCACACCGGGCTGGACGGACGCGCAGACCACCGTGATCGACACCGATCAGGACCGCTCCGGGGCGAGTTCGGCTCATCGGTATGGATTTTAGCGTGCTACGCGCCGGCAGGGAGACGTCCGCGGTGGAGACCGCCCTGGCCGTCACCGACCAGATCGTCGCGTGCAAACGTGACGCCGACCGCCTGCGCGGCTCACGTCCGACGCGCCGAACAGCGCGCCGACCTGGCCCGCCGCCGCTACCTGGCCGTCGACTCCGACAACCGACTGGTCGCCGACACCTGGAAGCCGACCGGAACGGCGCCATGCGCGACGTACGCACCGCCCAGGCCGAGTACGAGGCGGCCACCAGCAGCCTCGCACCGCTCGCGCAGGCCACCCGGGCGCGCCTGACCGCGCTCGCCGCACGCCCTTGCCACCCCGATGCGGGAACGCGGACGCATCGCCCGCTTGCTCATCACCGACATCACACCGGACAAGGCCGGCCAGTACATCGCCCCGGATCCGCCTCAGCGGCGGCCAGCACCACACGCTGACGCTGGACAAGCCCGTCGGCGCTGGTGCCGGCCGAGCCTCGTGAAGCGGGCCATCCCGAGCCGCTGACAGGACTGCTCGAAGGCGGCCGAGCAGTCGTGGAAAGGAACCGCACCCATCGAGGTCAGTGCCCCATCCCAAGGCCGCCGTCGACCGCGATCACGGCGCCGGTGATGTAGCCTGCGTCCGGCCCGGCGAGGAACGCCACCAGGCCGGCGACCTCGTCCGGGTCCGCTTCCCTGCCCAGCGGCACCATACCGAGAATCGCCGCCTTACGTGCTGCGGGGAGCACCGCGGACATGTCGGTGGCGATCAGCCCCGGCGCCACCACGTTCGCGGTGATCCCCCGCGAGCCGAGCTCACGCACCAGCGACCTGGCGAGCCCGACCAGCCCCGCCTTTGAGGCGGCGTAGTTGGCCTGGCCCGGCCACCCATGTAGCCCTGTGATGGAGGAGATGAAGATCATCCTTCCCCGTTGCATCTTCATCATGGGGCGCACCGCACGCTTCGCGACCCGGTAGGAGCCGGTCAGGTTGGTGTCCACCACGTCGGTGAACGTTTCCTCCTTCATCAGGGCGAGCATCTGGTCCGACGTGATGCCCGCGTTGGCGACCAGCACCTCGACCGGTCCCTGATCCTGCTCCACCTCGGTGAACGCGGCATCCACCGAGGCAGCGTCCCGCACGTCGCACCGCACCACCGCCACTCCCTCGACCGGCTCACCGGTACGCGAGGTGACCGTGACGCTGTCCCCTCCGGCGGCCATCCGCCGGGCGATTGCCAGCCCGATCCCCCGGTTGCCCCCTGTTACCAGCACAGATCGCCCCACGACGCGGTCCTCCTCATGATCGGGTTTGAGCTGTCATCGGCAGGGTCACCCACCCGGATATCGTGTTGGAACGCAGCCTCGTGCCGGGCCCGGCCGGAGCCAGGTCGGTGAAATGGCTGAACAATTCAGCGAAGACCAGGCCGAGGGTTGCCCGGACAATGGAATTGCCCACGCAATAATGCGCTCCGATTCCGAACGTCAGGTGCTTGTTCGGCTGCCGCCGGATATCGAAGGTGAACGGGTCCGGGAAGACGTCCGCGTCGCGGTTGGCCGAGGCCAGCCAGGTGACGACCGCGTCGCCGGCTCGAATCCGGTATCCCCCCAGAACGGTGTCCGTTACGGCGTACCGCAGCAGGTTCATCGTCGGGGTGGCCCAGCGCAGCGCCTCCTCCACCCCGCCCGCCAGCAGGTGCGGGGCAGCGGCCCACTGGGCCAGTGTCGCGGTTCCCATGAAGTCCGCCAGCGTGGTGGCCGGGACCTGGGACGTGGTCACGGCCCCACCGACCAGCAGGCTGTAGCAGTTGGCCACCACCTCGCCCTGGTTCAGCGGGCGGTCATCCCACCTGGTCCGGGTCAGTAGGCTGACCAGGTCATCACCCGGACGGTCACGCCGCCGGCGGGCGATGTCGCGGAAATAGGCGAACAGCTCGCGGTGTGCTGCCCGCAGCGCGGACTCCGCCGAGCCCGGCTGGCCGAAGATCGGGTCCTCGGGCGCGATGGCGGCGAAACTGAGCGCCGCCAGACGGGGCCAGTCGCCGGGCGGAAGATCCATCAGGATGCCCATGACCGCCATGCTGAGGCGACGCATGTGGTCAGCGAGATCATAGGGTCCGCCATCGGCCAGCGGAGCAAGCAGTTCGCGGGTGACCACGCGGAGCCGTCCGCGCATCGCGGCTATCCGCTTGGCCGCGAGTGATCGCTGCAGCGGCATCCGAAGCGTGGCGTGGCGCGGCGGGTCGGTCGCCACGAGCTGGATGCCGGCCGCCGGGTCGTCGGTGCCGAGCTGGTCCAGCAGGGTCCCGCGTTGCGAGGTGAACGTCAGGGTGTCCCGGAGTACCGCGTCAACGTCACGGTACGACGCGACCGACCAGAACGTCCGCCCGTCCGGCAGCGCGTGGCTCGCTACCGGGCTGTCCCTGCGCAGCCGCGCCCATACTCCATGCGGCACGCCCTCGCCGTGAAAGGCGGAGTCGACGAGCGCCGTGAGATCGGTGGCATCCGAGACAAATGGACAGCGCGGTATGAAATTATTCATAGGGCCCCACGAAGAGTCTTTGATATCGCGGATCATGCCATTTAACAATAACCTTCATTTCATTGTCTGGCCAACCCTCAGGGTCCGCCACCGCCGCGCGCCGATAAACCTCAAAATCAGTCACACCCACCACCCCGAGATTTTGTCCCCGCGGCCTTGGGACCTCACGGGAGCCGTCTTCAGCAAGCCGCATCGTCAGGAAGATTCACAGACAGATCGGAGCCTCCAGGCCCAGCCCTTGCCGCCGGTCCAGCCGGCCGGCCGCCTCGTGGACCAGGAAGTCGGCCAGTTCTGACGGCAGGCTCGCGGGCCGGTTCCGCGCAGCGGCCCGCAGTCGATGCAGCACCGCCGCGAGCCAGCGCTGGTCCGCGATGAACGCCGCCGGGTCGCCGGCTCCGTCGCCGATGCCACCAGTGCTGCCGGTGCTGCTGGCGCGCCGCCAGGTCTCGAAGCAGGCACTTGCCACCAGGACCCTGACATACCTGGTGACCAGGTCATAGGACCGGGGGTCCGCCATGATGCCCAGCGAGTCGATGCCGAGGTCCCGGCACTGCGCGGTCAGCAGGCGGTGCTCGGCTGCGAAGTACCCGGCGTGCTGGGCGACGTCCTCGTCCAGGGCACCGGCTGGGGAGGCCGCGAGCCCGGCGGCGAGCGCACCGGACAATACTTCCCGGCCAGCGGCGCTGATGGCGAGGCCGGCCAGGCTCAGCTCCGGCAGGGCGGGGCGGATGGCGAACAGTTCGCCGGGAACGACGGCGGGCTCCGCCCACCCGCGCCGGGCCAGCGGCGGGAGCTGGGACAGCAGCGACACCTGGCAAGCGGCCCGGGCGGCATGCCCGAAGCCGGCGGGCTGGATGTCGCGCAACAGCTTGGCGAAGATGGCCGCCTCACCGTCGCGGACGTAGAAGTGCGCGCCGAGGACGTGCGACAGGTCGTTCATCGCGTCGATGAGGATCTTGGACGTGAAGAACTTGACCGCCTGGGCGTATACAGGGGTTTGTGCCGGCAGCAGGTGCAGTGCGCGAGTGGCCACGGACGCGAGGCAGTCGGCTGCCAGCAGGTCGGCGTATGCGCCGGCGATCACCGACCGCACATGCGGCATGGCGATGACCGGGCCGCCGTACAACCGACGCCTGGTCGTGTGCCGGATGACGGTGCGAAGCCCCGTGTCCAGTATCCCGCAGAACATCGACACCAGGGTCGTCCTGGTGATCTGGAAGGAGCGGAGCGCGATCTCCATTCCATGGCCCAGCTGCCCGAGCAGCGCTGACTCCGGCGCCGGGCAATCGCGGAACTCGATGCCGCCGAGTTGCACCCCGCGCATCCCCATCGTCGCGAACCGGGGCAGGTAACGGAACCGCCGGGGGTCCAGCGACGCCTTGCTGATCAGCAGCGGGGAGTGGCTCCGGGGACCAGGCTGGGCGGAGGTGCGGGCAAAGAGCACGAACGCCTCGCTGCGCTGGAGGTTGGTGACGACTTCCTTGCGCCCGTTGAGCGTGATTCGCCCGGCCTGGCAGTCAGCCCGGCACTCGGTACCCGCCATATCGTTGCCGTGGGCCAGCTCGTGGTAGGCGACGGCGATCCGCTGCCCGGAACGCAGCAGGTCAGCGGCGGATTGCTGCTGCTCCGGGGTGCCCGCCGCCCAGATGTTGACGCCGGCGATGAACGAGCTGACGCCGTATCCCAGCCCCAGGCAGGGGTCACGGCGGTAGATCGCCCGCATGATCTGGACCAGGTCATCGAGCCGGTCCAGCCGCCCACCGAGCCGCGACGGCACGAACTCCGCGTTGAGTCCGAACTCCGCGAGCGTGTCCTCCCCGGGGCCGAAGGGGGTCCCGGCCTCATCCGCGGCGAGAACCGGGGCGAACCCGAGAGGATTGCCGGGTTCGAAGGGATCCCCGAACTCGTGCTCCAGGCGGGCGAGCCGCGCTGGGCCGTCAGCCAGGTTCATATCGCTGTCACCCCGGAGCGGGACAGCGATGGCATCCGGTCGTCATCGCGGGCGTCCAGCAGAATCTGGGCCAGTGAGTCGAAGGCAGCGCCGTGGGTGAGCTCGGTGCGGTGCTGCTCCGGAAGTTTCTCCTCGATCACCGCGAGTGCGCTGCCCAGCCATTGGCCTGACAGTGGCGGCGCACTGGCGGGGCCGTGGTCCCGCCAGTGCGCCCACAGATGGCAGCTGGCTGATGCGGCGAAGCACAGCTCGAAGTCGCGGGCGACATCGAAGGCTTCCTGCGGTACCTGGTGCGGCCTCCAGGAGAGGCCGGCCATCCGGGCGCGGGTCGCGTCAAGGGCCGCCGAGGCAGCGGCGGCCAGCGCCGGTACCCGGTCCGGCAGGCGGCCTGCCTGGGCCTCAATCGTCATCTGCTCGCTGAGTGGGCCGAGCTGGTCCGTCAGCGAACACCGGCGGGACAGCAAACTCAGCAGGGACACGTGCGCGGACCGCGCCGGAACCGCCAGGAGATCGTTGTCCCAGGTCGCGGTGGGAGCGCCGCGGGCCAGCAGCGGAAAGTGCTCGACGAGCAGGGAGCGGCAGACCGCGGTGCTTCCGTCGAAGATGGGGACGATGCGGTGATCCCGGTCCAGTTTCTGGAAGGCCCGGTATGGCTCATCGGCGGTCAGGAAGCCGCGCAGCCCGAGCAGTTCGCCGATCGCGGATATCGCTTCTTGGCACAGCTCGGGTACGAGAGCCTTGGCGACCGCGCTGGCCACGGCCATCTCGCTGGTCGCGGTGGCAGCGAGCCTTGCGGCGGCGAAGGTGACCGCCTCCGCGACATGCAGCGTCGCCAGGCACCGTCCCAGCGTCTGCCGGATATTCGGCACCTCGGCCAGCCGCTTGCCGTACAGGGTCCGGTGCTGCGCGAAATCGGCACCGAGCACCAGCGCGTGCTCCAGTGCCCCGAGCGACAGCCCGCAGGCCGCGACCCTGGTGAGCTGCAGTGTCTTCAGGGTCGTTTCCAGGCCGGTGCCCGGCCGGCCGATCAGGGCGCTGGAGCGCAGGTGCGCCCCGGTGAACCCGATCCCGCTGATGTCCGCTCCCCGGACACCGTGGGTGGGCACCTTGGGCAGCGCGTACCAGGTGCCCGGCTCAGCGTGCCGCTTGTCGAACAGGAGCAGGCTGAAGCCGCGCGGGCCGCCCTCGCGGCTGGTCCTGGCCAGGACGCAGATGAGCTGGGCGCGGGTGGCGTTGTTGATGAGCCATTTCTCCCCGGTCAAGGACCATCCATCCCCGGACGGCTCGGCGTGTACCTGGCCGGCGAGCAGGTCGCCACCGTGCCCGCGCTCGGTGAGCCCCCAGGAGACGATGGCGCCGTCACGTACCTGGGTCGCGAGCCGCCTGCGCTGCGCGTCGTCACCGGCCACCCAGACGCAGGCCGCACCCAGGTAGGTCTTGGCGTGCGCCACGGCGAGTGTGAGATCTTGGCGGGCCAGCAGCCTGATCAGCGCTGTCAGTGCGGGCAGCCGCCGCAGCACATCGCCGTCCGGGTGGTCAGCGTAGAACTCCGCGGCCCCGATGGCGTCCAGGAATGCCGTGGCGTCCGCCGGGAACTCCTGCCGGTCATCGAGGGCGAGCAGGACATCGAGTGACAGCGGCCCGCCAGGACCGGTCGCGGCGCTTATCGCCTCCTCGGCCTGAGCCAGCTCAGTCTGATCCAGCGCCGCGCTGACATGCCAGGTCACCAGGCACGCTCCGGCGGGGCTTGGAGCGGCTGGGCCGGCATTGACGGGTGCACCGATGACCAGAGCGCGGCGATCTCCCCGGCCTGGAACAGATCACGCATGGCCAGGCGCTGTATTTTCCCGCTGGTGGTCCGCCGCACCGTCCCGCGCCGGACGAGCGCCAGCCCCATGATTGTCGCCCCGGTCTCCCGTGCCACTGCCTGCCTGATCTCGGCCCCGATGCCCGCCAGGCGGTCCGCTTTCGTGCTCGGCCTGATCTCGTGGATCACCGCCAGCAGCTCGTCGCCGTCGGCGCCGGTCACGCTGAAAGCCGCGCCGAAGAGGCCGCGCAGGTCGGGGATCTCCTCGCGGATGATGTGCTCGATGTCCTGGGGGTAGATGTTGCGGCCCCGTACGATGATCAGCTCCTTGATCCGCCCGGTGACGAACAGCTCGCCCTGGCGGATGGCGCCGAGGTCGCCGGTGCGCAGGTAACCCGAGCGGCCATCCGCCGTCGTGGCGTTGAAGACCCGTTCGGTCTCGCCGGGGTTTCGCCAGTAGCCGGCGCCGACGCTGGTGCCGCGCAGCCACAGTTCCCCGATCTGGCCATCACCGCATATCGCGCCGGAGTCCGGATCGACGACGAGGATCTCCAGCCCGCGAACCGTTCCGTTGCTCACCAGGTCGCGGGTGGCGGTCTGCTCCTCGGCGGCATCGGCCGCGCGGAGTATTCCAGCAGCCAGTGACGCCTCGTCGGCGCGCAGTATCACCGGGGCGCGGCAGCCGGTCCCCGAGACGAATACGGTGGCCTCCGCGAGGCCGTAGCAGGGATTGAGCGCTTCTCTCCGGAACCCGGCCGGGGCGAAGCGCTGCGCGAAGGCATCCAGAATGCTGGCCCGCACCGGCTCGGAACCGTTGGAGGCGTACCGCCAATTCCCCAGGTCGAGGCCGGCGATCTGCTCATCGGTCACCGTCCGGGTGCACTGGTCATACGCGAAATTGGGGCCGGCGGACCAGGTGAGGTTACGGTTGTCCACCATTTCCAGCCAGCGCACCGGGCGGCGCAGGAACGCCGCCGGGCTCATCATGGTGGCCGAACTGCCCGTATACCAGGCCGGGAGGATCAGGGCCATCAGCCCCATGTCGTGGTAATGCGGGACCCAGCCGCCCAGCCTGGTCTGTGCGGTCAGGCCGAACGTGGCCACCAGGTTCGCCACGTTCGCGATGAGGTTGCCGTTGGTCAGCATCACGCCCTTGGGGCGGCCTGTTGAGCCCGAGGTGTACTGGAGCAGGGCGAGCGAGTCCGCGCGGCGCGGGCGCAGTGCATCGGCAGGCGCCTCATCAGCCAGCGGGAGAACCAGCAGCGGGACCTGGCCCTGGCCGTAGGAGCTCGCGAAGGTCCGCACCTCGTCCCGGGTCGCGGCGGTGGTGAGGATGGCGCCTGGTCTGGCGTCGAGAGTGATCGCCGCGACCCGCCGTTGCTGGTGGGCGTACCTGCCGGGCAGCGGCGAGGGCACCGCGATCACGCCCGCGTACAGGCAGCCCAGGAATGCCGTGGCGAAGTCGAGCCCTTCGGGGAAAAGCAGCAGGGCGCGATCTCCCGGCGCGCACACCCGCATGAGCGCGGCTGCCACCTGCCGAGCCGCCAGGTCCAGCTCACGGTACGAGAGGGAAACAATGTCAGCCGGAGTTCCACTATAAGAGACATACTCAACAGCCGGAGAACTGGGGTAATCAGCCACTTGTTCTTGAATTACCTTGGTGAAGCAGCGGGCCGTACTGGATCGAGATGTCATCGGCATCCGATTTCCTCATTGAAGTCAGGCGAGTTGATTTGATGCGAAAACGCAACGGCGATGCTGGTACGTCAACCTCGCCTGATGAATTCACGGGCGGCGTGCAATCCTTCCGCCGTGGCCTGTACGGCGTCCATTCCAGCCGCGTCGCGGGCGCCGCCGACCACCCGGTGCCACACGTGGGACCGCCGGGCCGCCGCAGCGGCCGAGGCGTCGGCTACCTGCCCGACGGCGATCACCACCGTGTCCGCGGGCACCCGATCCGGGGTACCGTCACCGCGCGCGAACCAGACCTCGTGCGGGGTGATCCGCTCGCAGCGCACCTGCGTGCGCAGGACGGTGCCCCGGGCCCGCAGCGCGCCCAAGACAGCCCACCGGGTTGACCTACCCAGGCGCGCGCCGATCCGGCCGCCCCGGTGCAGCACGGTCACAGCCCTGCCCGGCGGGCCGGTCTGACTGGCGTAGTGCGCGACATCCACCGCGACGCCGCCGCCGCCGATGATCACCACCCGTTCCCCGAGCTGCGCCGTGAACGCGGCGGGGTAGCTGAGCACATGAGGCAGCGCCGTGCCGGGAATGTCCAGGCGGCGCGGCTTCGTGCCGGTGGCCACGATCACGCCGGCGAAGCCGCGCAGCAGGTCGCTGCCGCCTGGGACAGCGTGCCCCAGCCTGATCTCGGCGCCGAGCGCGGCCAGCTCCGCGGTCAGGTAGTGGATCGAGGAGATGTAGTCGTCCTTGCCCGGCACCTGCGTGGCCAGGCAGAACTGGCCGCCGAGCTGCCCTGCGGCCTCCAGCAGCGTGACCCTGTGGCCGGCGGCGGCCAGTTCCCGCGCCGCCACGAGCCCGGCGGGACCACCGCCGACGACGGCGACAGCCGCCGGGCGGACGGTCCGTGTGGGCGGCGGCAGCTCCGCTTCACGCCCGGCACGCGGGTTGACCATGCAGGAAACCGATGGCCCGGAATGGGTGAGTGAGCGGTCGATGCACGCCTGATTGCAGGCCACGCAGATGTTGACCGGGCGCCGCCGGCGCGCGGAACGCATCAGGTCCGGATCGGCCAGGAACGGACGGGCCATCGACACGAAGTCGGCCTGGCCGGAGGCCAGGATCCGCTGCGCGGTCTCCAGCCGGTTCACCCGAGTGCTGGTGATCACCGGTACCGTGCACGCCGTTGTTGTGATGGCGGCCTTGATGGCGGCGGCGACGGGCGACCAGCTACCGGGCGGTACGCCGCCCTGGACGGCGGGGATCGGCGACTCATGCCAGCCGATGCCGATGCTGAGCGCGTCCGCACCCGCCGCGACCAGCGCGCGGGCGAAACTCATCGTTTCCTGGCGGGTTACCCCGCCGTCCATCAGATCGGTTCCCGACATCCGGAAGATCACCGGAAATCCGTCCCCTACGGCGGCCCGGACCCGCAGCATGACCTCGATCCCCAACCGCGCACGCCGGACCGCATCGCCGCCCCAGTCATCGTCGCGCCGGTTGGTCAGCGGGGACAGGAACTGGTCGATCAGGTACCCCTCCGAGCCCATGATCTCCACCGCGTCGAACCCGAGGCCGCGAGCCAGTGTCGCGCCATGGGCGAAGTCCAGGAGCGTCCTGTCGATCTGCGCGCCGGTCAGCTCCGACGGCAACGCGCCCGAGAGCTTGCTGAATACCGGTGACGGCGCCACCGGCCCGCCGGCCCCAGCGGGCGCGTAGCGGCCGGCGTGGAAAAGCTGGAGGGCGATCAGCCCGCCGGCGCCGTGCACCCGTGCGGCGACATGGCCCAGCCGCCGGGTGAACGCGGGATCCGTGAGCACGCCGTACCGCGGCCCGCCCGCCCCGGCTTGGCTGACCGCCGCGCCGCCGGTCACCATCAGGCCGGCGCCGCCGCGCACCCGGTCCAGGTAGAAGGCGGCCAGCGCGGCCCCGCCGTCGTCGCGGGCCTCGAGCCCCAGGTGCATTGCCCCCATGATGACGCGGTGCGGCAACGACAGGGTGCCAATGGCGGCAGGGGAGAACACCGCGGGGAGCGGATCGCTCACGGCTGACCTGGATGCTGAGGCCGGTCATCGGGCCAGTCGCCGGCGGGCAGGTCGCTGGTGAACGGCGGCGAGACGACCGACAGCCCGCCGTCCACGACGATCACCTGCCCGGTGATGTACTCCGCCGCCGACGACAGCAGGAACGCGACCGTGTCGGCCACCTCCTGCTGGGTCCCCGGTCTGCGTTTCGGTATCTTCGCCAGCACCGTGGACAGCGGCGCTATCCCCGGTACCGCGTAGAAGTAGTCCAGGGAATCGGACTCGACCAGCCCGGCGTTGACCGCGTTGACATTCACTCCGTGCGGGGCGAACTCCAGCGCCATGTACCGCACCCAGGCCTCGATCGCCGCCTTGGCCGAGCCCAGGGCCGCATACGCCGGGTAGGCGTGGGAGGCACCGTAGCTGGTCAGCGCCACGATCCGGCCCCCGCCGCTCATCAGCGGCAGCGCGTGCTGCGCGCCGAGCACGAACGCGCGCACGTTCATCGCATACGTCCGGTCCAGATTGTGGATCTTCAGGTCGGTGATGTTCTTGAACGCGCTGGCCGCCGCGTTGCACACGTAGTAGTCCAGGCGCCCGTACGCATCGGCGGCCGCGGCGAACAGCCGGGCGATGTCCTCGGGCCGCTCCATATCGGCGGCGATGGTCATGGCCTGCCCGCCAAGCTGCTCAACCTCCGCCTGGGTCTTCTTCGCCAGGTCCGCGTTCTTCTTGTAGCCGATCACCACCGACGCCCGATCGCGCGCCAGGGTGAGCGCGAGCGTCCTGCCGATGCCGCGCGACGCGCCGGTGATCAGTACGACCTTGCCGTCCGTCGGCCCGTTCACTGACCCTCCTCGAAGATCATCCGGGCGATCACGGTCTTCTGTATCTCGTTGGTGCCCTCTTCGAAGCGCTGCGCGCGGGCGTCCCGGTACACCCGCTCGATCGGGCTGGACTCCCAGTAGCCGATGCCGCCGTGGGCCTGGAGTGCCTTGTCGGTGACCCTGGTGAGCATGTCCACTGCGGTCAGCTTGGCCATCGAGGCCAGCGCGCCCGCCCCGGGGGCACCGTCTTCCCACTGCCGCGCGGCGTGCAGCGTGAGCTGCCGGGCCGCCTCGATATCGGCGGCGTTCTCCGCGAGCGCGAACGCGACCGCCTGCCGGGCGGTCAACGGCTTGCCGAACGTCACTCGGTTCCTGGCGTAGCCGACCGCGAGCTCCTGGGCCCGGCGGGCCAGCCCGACACAGCTCATCGCCACCGAGATCCGGCTGGGGGTGAGGAAACCGCCGAGCGCCACATCCAGCCCCTGCCCTTCCGCGCCGAGCCGGCTGGTCACGGGGACCGGCACCCGGTCGAAGAGCAGATGTGCGTGGTCGGTGCCGCGCACGCCCATCGTCAGGGGCATGGCCGTGACCGTGACGCCGGGAGAGTGCCGGTCCACCAGCAGCGCGACCGTGCCGTCCTTGCCTGTGCTGCCCGCCACCCGGGCGAAGACCAGCCAGTAGTCGCAGTCCACACCGAAGGTGATCAGGTGCTTCTCCCCAGACAGATAATAGGTGCCGCCGTCACGGGTCACCGCGGACCGCAGGTCCGCTCCGGTCCCATGGGCGGGCTCGGTCAGGGCGAAGGCCACGTTGATCGCGCCCGCCACCTGGGGGAGGACAAATTTTCTGTGTTGCTCATCATCAGCGAACTGGCTGATCGCTCGCCATATCCCGTTGGCGACGTGCACGATCATTCGCACTGATGCGTGCGACATGGAGAAGAGCTCGGCGAGTTCGAGGTACCGGGAGAACGGTATCCCCTGGCCGCCGTAGTTCTCCGGCGCCGCCAGCCGCAGATATCCGAGTTCCCGCAGCTCGGCCCGCAGCCTCGCCGGAGCTTGACGGGTCCGCTCGATCTCCGCCGCGTACTCCTCGCCGGGACCGCGGACCCAGTCCTCTATCTCTTTCCTCAGTTCGGTTACCCTGCTGTCGGTCATGCTCATCTGCTCTCCTGGGCGACGGATGTACGCACGGACTTCATTCACGCTCCCGTCCGGTCCCGCTCACGTGTTTCCCGGCGTCGATCAGTGCCCGTGCATGCTCGCGCAGCACGAACTTGCGCACCTTTCCGGTCTGGGTGCGCGGCATGGCGTCGATGATCTCCAACCGTTCCGGCCAGTACTGCCTGGCCACCTGGGCGCGGTCCAGGAAGTGCTGCATCTCGGTGAAGCCGAACTCCGTACCGGGTCCGCCCGGTCCGTCAGGCACGGGCACCGTGGTGATGAAAGCGCAGGCCCGCTCCCCGAGCCGGTCATCGGGGATGGCGACCAGGGCGGCATCCCGCACCGCCGGGTGCCGCATCAGGAGCTGTTCGATCTCAGCGACCGGTATCTTCTCCCCGCCCCGGTTGATGATGTCTTTCACCCGGCCGCTGATCCGTACGTACCCTTGGTCGTCGAGCACCGCGAGATCCCCGCTGCGGTACCAGCCGTCCGGTGTCACCGCCTGCTCGGTCAGGTCCGGTCGGTCCAGGTAGCCGGCGAACAGGCAGTCGCTGTGCACCTCGAAGTTGCCTTCCTGGCCTGGCGGGAGAACGTTCGCCCGGTCGTCGGTGACCCGCAGCAGCGTGCCTGGCAGCGCCCGCCCGTCGGTGCCCCATGCCTTGGCGGGCTCGTCGCCGGGTACCGACAGCGAGCCGAGACAGGTCTCGGTGCTGCCCCAGGCCCCGCAGACGGCGGCGCCCAGCACCCGCGTCGCCCGCTCCGCCAGGTGGCGGGGGATCGCGGCGCCGGTCGCGACGAAGATCCGCAGGGTGCCTGGCCGCTGTCCGGTGGCCTGGACGATCTCCACCAGGTCGGCGAGGAAAGGCGTAGCGGCCTGGATGAAGGTGACCTTGTGGCGGCGCAGCAGGTCGAGCCCGGCACCGCCATCCCATGCCGGCATGAGTATCTGCGGGGCGCCCAAATTGAACGCCAGCCACATTCCGTACAGGAAACCTGTCTGGTGCGCCAGCGGGGACGGCACCAGGATGCGGTCCTGGCCGGTCAGGCCGAGCGCGCGGGCCTGTGCCGCCGCCGCGCGGGTCAGTACGTCCATCCGGTGCAGCACCCCTTTGGGCTCACCGGAGGTGCCGGAGGTGAACATGAGCTGGGCGATCGCGCCGGGCTCTGGCGCCAGGCGCTCCAGCAGCCGCCGGTCCGGCACCTGGCGCGCGGTCGCATCGGCATACCGGTGCCAAGACAGACAGGGCCCTTGACGAGACTGCTCGTCGCCTGGTGCGATGCCTGGCTCGCGGCGCTTGTCGCTGAGCACCACCACATGTTCCAGGCGCAGGCCGCCGGCCCGCGCCACGCCGGCGATCTCCCCCGGGCAGTCGCGGCCCCGGTAGGAGTCCGGGATGACGATGATCCGTGCCTTGGAGCGCCGAAGCATGTCGCTCAGTTCCCGGGCACGGAAGATCGGCATCAGCGGGCAGCAGATCGCACCGATCCGGGTGGCTGCCAGGGTCAGCGCGGCGAACTCAGCGACATTGGGCAACTGCCAGGCGACCGGCTCACCCGGCGCGACACCGAGTTCGAGAAGCAGCATGGCCAGCCGGTCCGCTTCGGCGTCCAGATCCCGCCAGGTCCAGCACCGCGCGGTCCCGCTCTGTCCGGTTTCACCGTGGGCGCTGATCACTGCCGGCTCGGCAGGCAGCTCCCGCGCCCAGCGGCGTACCTGGTCACCGATCCGCACGGCTGACCGCCATCTCGATGCCGATCGCGTTCATCTCCTGCAGGAACCGGGGGTAGGAGATGCGGTAGGCGTTCGGGTAGGTGAGCCGGGTCTCGCCCTCGGCGCGGGAGCCGGCGATCGCCAGCGCCATCAGCACCCGATGATCGTTGTAGGAGGACAGGTCCGCGCCGTGCAGCACACCGGTGCCGGTCACAAACAGCCGGTCACCCGCCAGCTCGGCATGTCCGCCCATCCGGTTGATCTGCATCATCGCGGAAACCCGGTCGGACTCTTTCAACCGCACATGGGCGACATCGGACAGCACGCTGGTGCCGCTGGCGGTGCTGGCCAGGACACTGAGCACCGGCAGCATGTCGGGGACCGAGCTGCAGTTCACCTCTACCGGGGCGAGCCGGATACCGTCGTGCCGCACCCGTACGAACCCGCTGCCCTCCTCGGCGGAAATGGACAGCCCCATCCGGGCCAGGATGTCGAGCACGGCGGCCTCGGGATGGTCCGCCTGGGCGGACGAACTGGCGGTCAGGCCGACCAGCCGCACGTCGGCTGGATGCAGCGCGGCGGCGGCGAGCCCGAACGCCGCCGCGCCGATGTCGGGCGGCAGGGTGATGGACGCGGGAACGGCCTGCTGCCCCGGCTCGATCTCATACCGTAGTCCGTCCGGGCTGACCGCCACGTGCAGACCGAACCGGGCCATCATGGCGATGGTCAGGTCTATATAGCCGCGCTCGTTGAGCGGCCCCTCGACTTCGATGACGCTGGGGCCTGTCGCGAACGGGGCGAGCAGCAGCAGGCCGGATATCCACTGCGACAGCGTGCCGGCGATCGTCACCCGCCCGCCCGAGGGCCGGCTTGGCCAGACCTGGACGGGCGGGGCGCCTGTCGGTGAGCTGAGCTGCACACCCAGGTCGCTCAGCGCGGCCAGCAGCGGGGTGATCGGGCGCCGCTGGAGATACTTCTGTCCGGTGATCAGGACCGGGGCACTGGCCAAGCCGGCCAGGCCCGTCAGGAAATACAGCGTCGTCCCCGAGCTGCCCACCCAGATCTTGCGGCGGGCCGGGCGGAGCTGACCGCCGCGGACCAGGAACACGTCTCCTTCAGTCGTGATCTCGGTGCCGAGCGCGCGCAGCGCCGCGATCGTGTGCCGGACGTGACCGGCATCGGACAGGCCCGCTATCCGGCTCAGACCCGGAGCCAGCGCCGCGAGGATCAGCGCTCGGTGTGCGTGATACTTGGAGCTGGGAATTATCAGGTCGCCAGCGACGCGACCCGTAACCTGTTTTACTAGCAGCCGCATCGTTGAGCTCCCGCCATTAATCTAAGGGTCTGAACATGATGCACACACGTGAACGCTGCCATTTCTGATGTTATTACCGGATGCGCGTTGACGCCAATATCGGGCCGGTCAACGAAGAACAGCCGGCGTGAAATCCGCAAGGGGATTTCTTATCGTTTCCGGCCGCCCGTTCAAAGGACACACGTAAGTGCAATTCTGCTACGCCCGGCCGACCCCCGAGATGCGGCTGGCCGCACACTGAAGCCCGACCGCCTGGTCGCCGAGCCATGTGCGATCGTTCCTGGAAGAGCACGACCAGGCCTATGTCCTGCGTGCCCCCTACTCAGCCCCCCGCCTGATCGCCGCAGCCGGGTGCGCTGGCCGGATTGCTGGATACGGAAGGCTGGCTGGAGAGGGCCGGGAAGTCACGCATGCTGCGCATCGAGGTGGCGAGCAGGAGCAGCGGGGTGACGGCGAAGAAGGTGGCCAACACCCACATCGCGGTGCCGATCCCGAAGGCTGTCGCCAGGACGCCGGCGATGGCTGCACCGAGCGGCACGGTGCCGGAGATGACGAAGCGGGAGACCGCCGTGACCCTGCCCAGGAGGTGCGCCGGTATGTAGTTCACGCGGAAGGTAGCGGTGACGGTGCCCGACAGCGTGGCGCCGAGCATGACCACGAACGATCCCACCGTGAACAGCGCCAGCTGCCAGCCAGGACCGCTGGCTGGCAGCAGCAGCATGAACGGCGCGGTCACGACATTGACCCCCACGTAGGTGCGCGCGCTGCCGAAGCGGGCGACGGCCCGGGACGCGAGCACGGCGCCCAGCAGGCCGCCCAGGCTGGCGAGGCTGATCAGGACACCCACGGTTCCCGGCGCGACGCCTTCGGCGCGCACCAGGAACACGATGCGCAACGAGAACACGCCGAGCATCCCAAGGTTGATCATCGCCGCCACGATGAGCATGGGCAGCATGAACTCGCCGTACTTGAAGTACCTCAGGCCTTCGCTGAGCTGCCGGAGCATGCTGGGCCGCTCGCCCGCCGCCGCCCTCGGCTCGGGCGTGGTCCGCAGTCTGAGCAGGCAGGTGGCCGAGACGATGAAGGTGACCGCGTCGATGAGGAGGCCGCCGACCGCTCCGGCCACCTCGGTGAGCAGACCGCCGAGACCCGGGCCGGCGACCTCGGCGGCCGAGGCGCTGGCCTGGAGCTTGGCGTTGCCCTCCATCCGCTCCTCCGGGGCCAGGAGGTGCGGCAAGTAGGCGTTGAACGCCAGGGTGAAGAACATGCTGGACGTGCCGGCGATCAGCACCGCGGCCAGCAGCATGGGCACGGTCAGCACACCGGTCCAGGCGGCGACCGGGATGGCGGTCAGGACCGCGGCGGACACCAGGTTGGCGGACACGAGGATGCGGCGGCGTGGCCAGCGGTCAACCCAGGTACCGGCCGGGAGGCCGATCAGGAACCAGGGCAGCCAGCTGGCTGCGGTCAGCAGGGCCACCGTGCCGGTGCTGGCATGCAGGACGGTTATCGCCAGGAACGGGACGGCCACCGTGGTAATCGCCGAGCCTAACCCGCTGACCGACTCCCCGGCCCACAGCAGGCCGAAGTTCCGGGTGCGGAGCAGGCCGCCCGGCCGCCTTTTCTCAGCCGCGGTGATGTACGGCGGAACCCTTATCTCGCGATTACCCACAGAGCTCACGGTATCGCCACAGCCGGGAGTGGCGGCGGCATTCAACGGAGCGGTGCGGCCGGGCGAGGCGGTGGCGCCGCGCTCTCTCGTCAGGTGTGGTTTTAGAATGAGCCGACGTGCCCGCGGCCGGTACAGCAGCCGGCATTCGCTGGTGCTGTGACGTAAACAATGACCGGTTCGGGTGAGGGGTTTCCGGCTCACCCGGCCACCTGCACGCTTCCCCGCAGACGCACTCATGGCGCATGATGGCTTCGCGGTCGTTCTCAAGATCGGTTCTTCGACAGACCAGATCAAGACAAACGGCCGCACTTCATGTACGCACGGTTACCCATGGGAGACCGAGACCGGCTTCGCCACGGCGTACATCCATCTCCTGCGTCAGCCTACGCAGTCAGCACCGATGCTCACTTCTTCATGCGATCAACCCGAACCGGCATGTCCGGACAGCACCCAAGATCTCAGAAACAGTGAAAGTCGAGAACCATGGACATCGAGCAGGTCATCAGCGCTATCGGCGAGATTCCCTTCATACCGAAGGAGCGCGGGCGGGAACTTTACGAATTCGTCCGCGCGAACAAACCCGAGGCCGTGCTGGAGCTCGGATTCGCGCACGGCGTCTCATCCTGTTATATCGGCGCGGCACTGAAAGCCAACGGGAGCGGGTTGCTGACGACCATGGATCTGGATCGCACCCGTCCGCGTCCCGAGCTGGCGAACCTGCTCGACATAAGCCCATGGGACCCAGACATCAGAACTCTGCTGAAAACCACCGAGCTGGAAGACTGGGTCGAGCCGGTCTTCACTCCCACGTCCTACAACTGGGAGCTGATGCACTTGCTCGAAAACACCCCGGCCGGCCAATGGCGATTCGATTTCGCCTTCATCGACGGTGCGCACAGCTGGTTCGTGGATGGGCTCGCGTTCTTCCTGGTGGACCGGCTGCTGAAGCCGGGCGGGTGGGTGCTGTTCGACGATCTGGACTGGACCTACGGCAGCAGCCCCAGCCTGCGCGAGACCGGATACGTCCGGGCCATGCCCGCCGAAGAACGGGACACACCACAAATCGGCAAGGTATTCGACCTGCTGGTAAGGCCCCATCCGGGTTACCGCCAGTTCCGGCGCGACAGCAACTGGGGCTGGGCCCGGAAAGGCCCGTGACTATCGGACCGGGCGGAGCGTGAAGAACCGCTGCCGCCACAGGCCGAAGAGCTCATCCCGGATATCCGGACTCAGCCCGGCTGGGCCGGCGATATCCCGCAGCGGCCGCACGCCGTCAGCGCCCTCCAGGAGGGCGAAGAGCGCGGGAGAGATCTCGGCCACCGGCCCCTTGCTGTGCTCCAGGCGTATCTCGTGGCATACCTGGCGATGTCCCTGGGCGGTCTGCCTGATCCGCTTGATGAGCCGGGCCTGTGGACGGAGCTGAGGGATCAGCCCGCCGAGGGCAAGCGTGGCGCCCGGGCGGCGGCGCACCACGAACTCGTCGATCACCAGGAAGTCCAGGCCAGTGGTGAGGAAACAGGTCAGGGCATCCTGGACCGTCTGCACGATCGGCTCGGCATTGTTGTTGAACGAGGTGTTCAGCAGCACCGGCGTGCCGGTCAACTCCCCGAAGGCGCGGACGAGATCATGGAACCGCCGATTGGCGACCGGGTTGACGATCTGGATCCGGGCGCTGCCGTCGACATGCGTGACGGCCCCGAGTTCAGCCTGGCGCTGCGGGCGCACCTGCACCACGAACGACATGAAGTCATGATTCGCCCGGGTCGGCGGCAGCTCGAAGTAGGTGTCCGCGTCCAGCTGGGTGACAACCGGGGCGAACGGGCGGTACGCTTCCCGCTTCTTGATCATGGCGTTGATCCGCTCCTTGTTGCTGGCCGGCCTGGCATCCGCCAGGATGCTCCGGTTGCCGAGCGCGCGCGGTCCAAATTCGGAGCGGCCCTGCGCCCAGCCGAGGACAGCGCCGCCGGCCAGTAGCCGCGCGGCCTCCGCCACGATGTCGGTCGGCCGCTCATAGTCGACGAGGTCGCTCCAGGACGCCACCTCCTTCTCGATACCGATGGTGGTACCGAGATCAGGCCCGGTACTGGCGCTGTACATCCGGGACTGCCTGACCGGGGTTGCGCCGAGCAGCGGCCCGATGGCCAGGGCGGCGCCCTCGGCGGCTCCCGCATCATGCGAGGCGGGGTGGATGAACACTTCGCGGAATTTCCCCGACGCGAGGATGCGCCCGTTCAGTGTGCTGTTGTGCGCCACGCCGCCGGTGAAGCACAGGTCCCGCAGCCCGGTCTCCCGCGCCCAGTGGAACAGGACGTGCAAGGCTATCTCTTCCAGGGTCTCCTGAAGGGCCGCTGCGAAATCCATGTGCGCCTGGGTGAACTCCGCGCCACTGCGGCGCGGCGCGAAGCCGGGCGCGACCAGCCGGCGCAGGATGAAATCCCCGTTGTCCCGCAGCTCGTACATGGACCGGAAGAGATCGCGGAACGTCTCCGGGTTCCCGTAAGGAGCCAGGCCCATGACCTTGTACTCATCACCGAGCCCGTACCCCAGCAGATGGGTATTGGCCAGGTAGAGACCGCCGAGCGATTTCCCCAGGCCGTAGGTGGCGAGGCTTTCCAGTTCCCTGTTCTTCCCGCGATAGATGGTGATCGAGTGCTTCTCCCCGCGTCCGTCCATGACCGCGACCAGCGCGTCGCTCATCCCGGAGCGGATGTAGGCGGACAGGCCGTGGGCGACATGGTGCTTGACGAAAAACAGCCGCTCATCCGGTATGTCCCGGCCCAGCGCCGCTGCCAGCTGGCCCGCCATCAGCTCGCGGGAGCTGTGCAGCGGCAGCCGCGGGTTGCTCAGGTAGGTGGTATCCAGCCACTCATCGAGCATGTCCTCACCGAAGAAATGCCCGACCGCGTCGATTTCGGACGGCGCGACCCCGGCAACCTGGAGGCAAGCCCTGATCGCGTTGACCGGGAACCGGGTGGTCTTCTTGATCCGGTTGAACCGCTCTTCCTCCACTGCGGCCAGCAGCTCACCGCCGGAGATCAAACAGGCCGCCGCATCGTGGAAGGCACCGCCATCGCTGAAGAACGCCGTCCCCATCTGCATCTGCGGGGTCAGGTCGCCATCGTCAGCCGAGAGGTGCCCGCTGAGGCCGAGTAGCAGCATGAGGGAACCCGTTCCTTAGCTAGTACGTCGATTCGCGCAGCAGCGTCGCCGCGATGCGCCCGGCCCTGGCCGACAGCGCCATGATGGTCAGCGTCGGGTTCTGCCACCCGGCGGACGGGAAGCAGGCACCATCGGTCACGAAGACGTTCAGGCAGTCCCAGCAGCGGTTCTCGGAGCTGAGCACCGAAGTACCTGGAGACGATCCCATCCGGGCGGTCCCCAACTCGTGTACATTCAGCCCCGGTGCCGTGAGGCTGGCCGCGATGGCCGTGATCCGGAGTCCGACGACGGTCGCCGCATGCTCCACAGCGGCACGCATCGCCTCATACTGCCGCTTCTCGTGCGACCCGTAGCGGCACTCGATGACCGGGACGGGCACTCCCCACTTGTCCCGCCGCTCGCTCAGCGTGACCCGGTTCCCCCAGTACGGCAGCACTTCGCCCTGCGCCGAAAAGAAGCCCAGCGGCGCACCAGAGCCGGCCTCGGTACGCCGTTGCAGATTGGCCCAGATCCCGAACGGCCGCACGTTGTCCTGCTCGCGGGTCGGCGGCGGCACCAACAGGCCGCTCTGCCGGAACGAGGGATCGTAGCCAGACACCGGCGGGTAGCTGTCCAGGATGCCATCGGCGTACAGCACCGGGTGATCCATCAGACCGCGGCCCAGCCATCCGCTGGAGTTCCCGAGCCCGTCCGGGTGCCGGTCGCCACGGCTGTTCAACATCAGCCTGGCGGTTTCGATCGTCCCGCAGCACAGGAACACGACCCGGCCACGGGCGTGCCGCACTGTCCTGGTCCGGGTATCGACGTACCGGATGCCGGTCGCAAGGCCGGTCTGGGCATCGGTGGTCACCTGTGTGGCGACCGAGTCGGTACGGACCCGCAGCAGCCCGGTCCGGATGGCCGCCGCGAGCGCGGTCGCCTGCATGGTGTGACCTGGCCACTCTCCCTGCCGGGGCATGTCCGGGATGTAGCGGACCGGCACCGGGCGGGTGCCCGTCGCGCGGTAGCCGAGCTGGAAGTCCTGCTCGGCTGGGGTCAGCGGCCCGCCGCGGGTCCGGAAGGAACTGTCCGGCAGCCGCGCCATCCCCTCGGCCGTCCCGCACAGGCCCATCATCTCCTCGACCGCACGGTAGGCGCCGGTCAGGTCGCGGTAGCGCAGCGGCCAGCGCAGCTCGCAGCCATCCAGGTCAGCGGCGTCAAGCTCGTGCGGTGACAGCCGGAGCGCGGTGCCGCCCCAGGTCAGCGAGCGGCCGCCGACCTGCATACCCCGGATCCAGTAGAACGGCAGCCCGGCCGGCGTCTCGTACGGGTGCTCGCCGTCATCGACGAACAGGTGCGGGCCACGTTCGAGGAACGCCGGATGCTCGTGCTGGATCCGCTGGGACTGCCAGTCCCCCGGCCCGCTGCTGATGCCGTCCCGGCGGTGATTCCTGACCGGGATGTCACCTGGAGTCAGCAGCGGCCCGGCTTCCAGGAGCAGCGTGCGGAACCCGGCCTCGGTCAGCTCCTTGGCGGCCCAGGAGCCGGCGAACCCAGAGCCGACGATCACCGCGTCGAACGTGCCCGGTTCACGCATCGCCTGTCCTGTCGATCAGCCTCAGCCGCGCCATATGGCGACGGAGCTTGCCGAAGGCGGCCGGCAGCACGTCGAAGGCGTCCGGCCCGGCGAGCAGCGCCGGATGCTGCAGCGTCATGATCTCCCTGTGCGCGCGCTCAGCCTCCGGGTAGGCATCGGGCGCGGGCCGCTGGGACGGACCGCCGCCGGTGAATCGCCGCTTCGTGCGCGGCCTGTAGAGCGGATGCCGATACAGCGGCGGATAGGCCGGCTGCCATGGCAGGCCCGTCTCCGCGTGCAGCGCCCGGCAGAGCGTCGCGGCGCTGACTCCGTCGAAACCGTCCGGGTCGATGCGCAGCGCGTAGCGGTAGTAGGTGCGCTCGGTCACCCCGTCCAGGGCGCTGACCGGAGTCGCTCCCGGCACCGCGCTGATCACCTCATCCAGTACCGCCGCTCTCTTGGCGCGGCGGTCGTTCTGCTCGGACAGCAGATCGAGCTGCGCATCGAGCAGTGCCGCGCACACCTGCGCCATGCAGTAATTGGTCCCGGAGACCGACCCATCGAAGAGCAGGTCGCTCTCGCCGTCAACCGTGTGCGCCCGGGGCCGCCGGCCGTCTGACCGTAACTGGTAGAGCCGGTCATAGAGCTCAGGGTTCTGGCAGACCGCGGCTCCGCCTTCCCCCGAGGTCAGCAGTTTCTGTTCCTGCATACTGAAGGTGCCGACGGCCCCCCAAGTACCGGCCCGGCGCCCCCGCCAGCTCGCCCCGTGGGCATGGGAGCAGTCTTCGATGACCGGTATCCCGAGAGATTTCCCGATCGCCGTGATCGCATCCAGGTCGGCCACCGAGCTGAACAGGTGTACGACCACGATGGCCCGGGTGCGCTCTGTTATCGCCGCCTCGATCGCGGTGGCGGAGATGCACAGCGTTGCCGGGTCAATGTCGGCCATGACTGGCGTGGCATTCACGGCGAGCACCGATGTGGCGTTCGCGACCCAGGTCAGAGCCGGAATGATGACCTCATCGCCAGCACCGACATCGAGTGCTTCCAGAGCGATCACCAGCGCTGCGCTGCCGTTATTGACGGGCACGCAGTGCGGCGCGCCAAGGAATTGCCCGAACCGCCGGGCGAAGCATTCCTCCGCCGACGGCCCGCCGCGCCGGACACCGGGCAGGGACCAGCGGCCCGATTCGAGCACCGCAGCCACAGCGGCGAGCGCCCGGGGTGCGAGCTGGGGCCACGACGGCACAGTGGCGTTACCGACAGGCCGCCCTCCCTCGATGGCAAGCCTCCTCGTCGAGCGCCGGTCGGCACTCATGAGTACACCCCCAACCGGAGCACGGGGTGTACGGCGTTCACCCCGATGCGGTCGCGTTCATGCGCGGCCCGCAGCCGATCGATCTTCAGATCCTGGGGCCAGATCCGATCCGCGGGAGTCTCCGGCTGCTGCGTTGCCACCCACTCTGCGCCGATAGCGCTTGTCGCAGCATAAATTCCGCCGTGGTCAGCATAGAATCTCTCTTCATACCTCATACGGCATTTCCCTATCCACGATGTCGCACGGGTTCACTCGGCACCCAGTATTTACCTGCACAGCACAGGCGACTTTCGTCGTACTGTACCCCGGGTTCCGCAGAAGCGTCTTTAGAAAGGCACACGGATCAGCCTCGACGACGCAGACCGTATTCGTCATGGCTGAATTGATCGATGTGGCGGAAATTTTCGCCTGGTTGTCCAACTCGGTTCGGCGTACGGGGTTCGGTTTCGTGTTGGTGCAGAGTCCGCGGTTCGGCTCGCGCCAACGGCAGGTCGCGCGGGCCCATCGCTTTGTTGCAGCGCACCCCGTCCTCGACCTCGGCATGATCACGGTGGACGGCATCGATCAACTGCATGTGGTCCGCATGCTGGTCACCCTAGCGCCATCGCCACCGCGAGTTACACGAGCACGATGCCCCGATCCCGTACCGGCACACCCATCAATCAAGATCCAAGCCGGTCGTGGCTTTCTGCACCAGGCGATCGCCATCGTCGCAGGTCAGTTATTTTCGAAATTGCAGAGATCCGTGATTGCCACAGATCAACAATTTTGAGACTGGTTTAAAACGAACACCAGCCGCCCGCGCCAACCTGTTGACCGCACGGGTCCGTAAAAGTACAGTGCCCGCGTGACGACACGCACATGTTTTGTCATCATCAGCGACCGGTCCGATGAATATTTCCTCGACCTGATACGCCGACTCCAACATTTCTGCCCGGAATCGGATATCGCCTGGTACAATTCAGGATCACGGCGCCGGACCCTGGAAGGCACGCTCGCGATACCGCTCTCGCGTCCACTCATGTATCGGAAGATCATGCCGGCCTACTTCGACATATTCGAATGGGCGGCGGGCCAGGACTACGATCATGTGATAACCGTCGAGACCGACATGGTCTTCATCAAACCGGGATTCACCCGGTTCATCGCGGAGCAGATGAAAGATGCCGACTACCTCGCTCCCGGACTGCGGCGCAACATCCCAGCCAGCTCCCAGTGGCCCGCCTACCTCAGCCTGAAGCCGGAGCTGCCCGAGCTGTTGTCGATCCTGGGCATGACACACACCAACCGCAGTTTCAGTCCAGGCCAGGTATTCGGCCGCGATTACCTCCGCGCCGTCGTGACCAGCGATATCTATCCGGCGCTGCGCGGTTTCGTCGAACGCAACCAGCGAGCCGGCCACTCGTACTCGCTGCAAGAACTGCTCCTACCCACCCTGGCCGATCGGTTCGGACTGACCGCCCGGTCCTACCCGGATGCCATATCCCTCTTCAACCGGTACCGGCCGTTCCAGACGGCGCAGGACCTCGCGCTCGCGCTGGATCACCCGAGCGCGTTCTTCCTGCACCCGGTCGCCCGGACTCCCGATGACCAGGTGCGCGCGCTCGTCCGAGAACCGCGCGCACCTCATGCAGTACTTACCGAGGCAGTGAGCGAGGGCAAGGACTTGAGCAGCGGCTTCATGCGCGGGCACGACCTGCGCGGCACTGATCTGGCGGGAGCGGACTTGCGCGAGGCCGCCCTCAACGGGGCCTCGATCGTCGAGGCCGACCTGCGCCAGGCGAATCTGAGCATGGCGTTCCTGGACGGCGCGTGCCTGAAATCGGCCCTGCTGACCGAGGCCATCCTCAGCGGTGCGTGCCTACGCGGCGCCGACCTGCGCGAAGTGAACCTGCGCGGAGCGTTCCTGAACGGTGCTGACCTGTGCGGCGCCTTTCTCGGCGACGCCGACCTGACCGGAGCGGACCTGCGTGAGGCGACCCTGGCCGGCGCCGACCTGCGCGAAGCCGACGTAGGCGGCGCGGACCTACGCGGCGCCAGCCTGCAGGGGGCGCTGCTGAGCGCGGTGACCTGGACGGAAACCACCGCATGGCCCAGCCGCTACCTCGAGCGCATCCGGTCCTCGTCCCGGCAGGTCGCCGCCGGCCGCTTCCTGATCGCCGACAGCGTCGCTGCGGCCTCCGGCATCCGGCTCGACGACCGGCCGATCAACGAGCCCCACTGGTACCCGCCCGAAGAGACATGATGGAACCGGTCGTCATCACCGGCTTCGGGGCGGTCACGCCCGTCGGCATCGGCCGGGAGATCACCTGGCAGAACCTGATCGAGGGGAACTCGGGTGTCGGCCCGATCACCGCCTTTGATGCCAGCGGCCTGGCGGTGCGGATCGCCGCCGAGGTCCGGGGCTTCGACCCGGCCGACTACCTGGACCGCAAGCGGGTACGCCGTACCGCGCGGTTCACCCAGTTCGCGGTGGCCGCCGCACGTGAAGCGGTGGCCGACGCGCACCTGGACATCGGTGATGGACGGGACACCGGAATAGTGATCAACAGCGCCGTCGCCGGGTTCGACACCATCGAGGCCGCGACCAGACGGCTGCTGGCTGATCGCCCGCTGAGCCCCAGCTTCGTCCCGTCCTCGCTGAACAACATGCCCGCTTGCGAGGTCGCCATCGACCTCGGCGTGCACGGTCCCGTGCACGCCGGAGCGTACGCCTGTGCCAGCGGCAGCGAGGCGCTGCTGCGGGCCAGGCAGCTCATCCTGGCAGGCGAGGCTGAGGTGGTGATCGCCGGCGGGACGGACGCGGGGATCACGCCGGTGACCTTCGCCGGCCTGATTCCGTCCGGCGCACTGTCCCGGCGCAATGACTGCCCGGCCCGCGCCTGCCGCCCGTTCGACGCCGGACGCGACGGCTTCGTCTACGGCGAGGGTGCCGTCATCGCGATCGTGGAATCGGCCGGGCACGCCGCCAGGCGCGGCGTCAAAGCGTACGCCGAACTGCGGGCGGGGGCGCTCACCGCCGATGCCTTCCACATCACCGCGCCCGACCCTGCGGGCCGGCACGCCGCCGAGGCGATCCGGCTGGCGGTCCGGCGATCGGGCATCGACCCGGCCAGTCTCGACTTCATCTGCGCGCACGCCACGGGCACGGTCGCCGGGGACCGCGCCGAGGCGTCCGCCATCCGCCAGGCCCTCGGGTGCACCGCCGGCCAGATCGCCGTCTCCAGCCCCAAATCAGTGACTGGCCACCTGATCGGCGCTGCCGGCGCGCTGTCAGCCATGGTCTGCGCGCTCGCTATCAGGGACGGCATCGTGCCGCCTACCGTTAACCTGACCGCACCCGATCCTGACTGCGGCCTGGACCACGTGGCGAACGTGGCGCGGAGGCTGCCGGTACGCACGGCGCTGACCACCGCCTTCGGGTTCGGCGGCCAGAACTGCGTCACAGTGCTGGCCGCCATCTGAGCCCCGCGCCGAGCCCCGCGTTGCCCCCGCGCAGCCTTGTCGCGGCCGGCGGCGTCGCCGACGTGACCGTCAGCACGTTCAGCCGGCGCACCAGCACACAGCACTCGCGCACCCGGCAGCAGCGGTGTGTGTAGCGGGGCGAAAGAACCGCACTCACGAGGCGTCCTTTGACCTGGGCGGCTGGAAGCGTCGACGAACGGCTTCACCTGAGTCGTACGGGCAGGGCCGCCAGGCCGTGCATCAGGCTGTTGCGGCGCCAACGGAGCTGATCAGGCGGGACTGCGAGCGCCAGGTTCGGGAAGCGGTCAAGCAGTGCTGAGAGTGCGACCTCGCCCTCCATCCGGGCCAGCGGAGCGCCGATGCAGTAGTGGATCCCGTACCCGAAGGCGATGTGCCCGGTAGCCTCCCTGCCCAGGTCGAGCAGGTCCGGTTCCGGGAATCGGTCCGGGTCCCTGTTACCGGAGCTGATCGCGATGAACACCCACTCGCCCGCCGGGATCACCACATCCCCGATGGGCAGGTCCTCAAGGGTGAACCGGTCGCTGGAATGGCTCACCGGGTTCACGAACCGGAGCAGTTCCTCCACCGCCGCCGGAATCAGCGCCGGGGTCTTGCGCAACTTGGCCAGTTCCTCGGGGTTGGTCAGCAGCGCCAGTGTGCCGGAGGCGATCAGGTTGACGGTGGTGTCGAACCCGGCCATCACGAGCTGGAAGGCCAAGGAGAGAATCTCGGCGCTGGTCAGTCCCTCACCCGCGTCTCCTTCGCCGTCATCACGGACGCTTGCCAGGACGGAGAGCACATCATCAGCGGGGACGGCGCGCTTAGCGGCGAGCAGGTCAGTGAACAGGGCCGCCAGTTCCCTGGTCACCCGGTTGGCCTCACCCGGATCGTCGTAAGCCGCCAGAGCGGCCAGGATCATGCCCCGGCCCTCCGGTGGGATGCCCAGCAGCTCACCGAGGACGGTGAGCGGGAGCTGGCTGGCGAAGGCGGGGAGCAGGTCAATGACATCGCTCGGCACGGCTGACATCTGGTCCAGCAGGTCAGCGGCGATCTCTTCGGTGCGGGTCCGCAGCCGCGCGACGTTGCGCGGCATGAGCGCCTTCTGCACCAGGCGGCGCATCCGGGAGTGCACCGGCGGGTCGTTGTGCAGCAGGTGCGCATGGACGCCGCCCGCGTCCTCGCTCGGCCAGGACCTGGAGCCGCCTGGCCAGCGCCGGACATCATTCGCCAGCCGCCGGTCGGTCAGGGCCGCCCGCGCGTCCGCATAGCGGGTGATGATCCAGGCCCGCCTGCCGTCCAGCATTCGCACCGGGGTGACCGGCTGCGATTCCCGGAATTGCGCGAAGAAATTCGCCGGAGACTGGAAATAGGATTCTTGATCAAGAGATATCAGCGGTAATGCGTCCGTCATGTATCGCACGATAATTTGACGGGCTCTGCACCGCCAGGGAAATTCAATTGCCAGCGCGGACGGAAGGATCACCTATCATGCCGGGAACCGGATTTGATTTCAAAGATGCGGGTGTGGTCATCACCGGTGGTGGCGGCGGTATCGGAGCAGCGCTGGCCCGCCGGTTCGCGGCGGCGGGCGCGCGGGTTGTGGTCGCAGACACCCATGGCAGCGCGGCCCGCGAGATCGCCGGCCAGATCGGGGGCATCGCGGTCGCCGCGGACGCCGCCAGCGAAGCCGGGGTCCGGGGGCTGATCGCCACGGCCACTGACGCACTCGGCGCCATCGACCTGTACTGCGCCAACGCCGGCGTCGCGCCGGAAGGCGGCCCGGAAGCCCTCGAGGCTGCCTGGGCCAGCGCTTGGGAGGTCAACGTGATGGCGCACGTCCGGGCCGCCGGACTGCTCCTGCCCGCCTGGCTGGAACGCGGACGCGGCCGGTTCCTGGCCACCGCCTCCGCCGCCGGGCTGCTCACCATGCTCGGCTCAGCGCCCTACACGGTCACCAAGCACGGGGCGCTCGCCTTCGCGGAATGGCTCGCCGCCACCTACGCCCACCGGGGCATCACCGTGCAGGCCCTTTGCCCCCAGGGAGTGCACACCAACATGCTGGCCGGCGCGGGCCGGAGAGTGCGCGCCCTGGTGAACCCGACCGCCATCAGCCCTGAGCAGGTCGCGGACACCGTCTTCGAGGCCATGGCCGACGGCCGGTTCCTCATCCTGACCCACCCGGAGACCGCCGGCCTCTACCAGGCCAGGGCCGCCGACACCGGCCGCTGGATCGCCGGGATGAACTACCTCCAGCGCAAGACCGAGTTGTTTTAAAACGTATCTCGCCGCGCAGAAGACGCGAGACGACCTGGCCAGCCCTCAACTTCTGAACCACCAGCTCAGAGGCTTCCTGGACAGCTGTCCGGGGCCCTTGGATCGATGGATGTCGCCGATCTCGGCCACGATGACGGCGGCCAGGACCGAGCCGACCTCGTCGCAGGCTTGGATCACGTGGTAGCTGCCACGGATAGCGAGCAGGGTGCGGTCACCGGGTCCGAAGATGTCGGCCGTGTTCGGCGATGCCCCGTTGGCGTCCCACCGGGCGGTGCGCAGCAGCCGCGCTGACGGTGCAGGTCCATTCCGGCGATCTGTTGTCCGTCGTACCCTGTCCTCATCAGAGCCTCCCCTGTCCGTGGGGACGGGTGGTGAGACCCGAGTGTCCGTCCGCGGACCGGGTGTCGTCACGGGGAGCGGAGGCTCCGCTCCTTCATCGCGTCAACGTGCACTCTGACGGCTACCCGGACCGGACGTGCACGGGCAAGCGACGACGAGCGTACGCAACCGATCGTCAACCATTCGTCAGATCAACCACCGATCACGCCTAGACGCACAGGAGAGACACCATGGCGTCGACGCCCTTCGACGAGGCCGACTTCCGCACCTGGCTCACCGAGCGCCTGGCCAGACACCTGAAACGGGAGCCGTCCGCCATCGACGCAGATACCCCGCTGGCCGACTACGGCCTCGACTCGCTGTACGCGCTGGCGATCGTCGATGAGATCGAGAACTACCTCGATATCGCCATCGACGCGACCATGATGTGGGACTACCCGTCCGTCTCGGCGCTGTCCTCAGCGCTGGCCACGAAGCTGGCCATGAGCTGATGACGGCACCGGACGCGCATGCGGATGCGCCGCTGGCGATGCGGCGCGACCCCCGCCAGCCATTGTGTCCGGCTCCTGACCTGCTGGCGGTCGACGCGGCGGGCGGCATCACCGAGATCTCCATGCCGGTCCCCACGCCCGGAGCCGGACGGACCTGGCTGGTCACCCGGTACGACGATGTGCGTGCCGTACTCGGGAACCCCATGTCGTTCAGCAATGTCCTGCGGCTGCCCGAAGGCGGGCCTGGCGGAACCATCTCCCCCACCGGCCAGGGATCGCTGCCCGGGCTCGACCCGCCGCTGCACACCCGGCTACGCCGACTGGTCTCCGCCGAGTTCAGCGCGCGCCGGGTCGCGGCCCTGCGCCCAGCGGTCGAGGCCGCCACAGCGGACGCGCTGGCCGCGATCGGCGGCCAGGACCGTGCTGATCTCGTCGCCACCGTCGCCCAGCCGATCCCGGCGGTGGTCATCGCCGAACTGCTCGGCGTGCCGCCGACCGATCGCGGCGAATTCTGCCGACGCAGCGCGGTGGCCCTCGACACCCGGCTGCCCGCTCTGACGCGGGCCGACAACAGGGCCGAGATGCTGGCCTACATGCTGCGGCTCGTCACCGAGTTGCGCGACGACCCAGGTACCGGGCTGCTCGGGGCGCTGATCACCCGCCACGGCGCGGACATGAGCGACGCCGAGCTGGTCGCGACCGGCAACATGCTGTTGCTGGCCGGCCACGAGACGACCGCCGGCCTCATCGCGCAGAGCCTGCTGTTCCTGCTTGGGCAGCCGGCGCTGCGCGAGCAGGTGCTGCACGACGAGCAATCATTGACGCGTGGTGTGGAAGAGCTGCTACGGTACCTGACTGTTTTTCACTTCTCCTTCCCGCGCACCGCAGTGTTCCGGACGACCATCGCAGGGACCGTGATCGAAGCCGGTGACCGGGTGCTGTGCTCGATCCCCGTCGCCAACTGGGACCAGCGCCGGTATCACGACGCCGGGCAGTTCCGGCCGCTGCGCGAGGCGGCACCGCACCTCGCCTTCGGGCACGGCATCCACTACTGCCTGGGCGCGCCGCTGGCGCGACTGGAGATGTACACCGTCCTGCCGGCGTTCTTCGCGGCCTTCCCGGCGGCCGGGATCGACCCCCAAGCCGACATCCGCTACCGCCACGGCTCTCTGGCCTTCGGCCTGGACGCGCTCGAAGCCCTGCTGCGATGATCCGGCCGCGCCCGGCGCCTGCTCCCCCGCCCGACAGAACGAGGTGGATCCCGACATGCACACCAGCTTTTCGTCCGCCGTGTTCATGGCCGCACCCTGCCCGATCCCGTTCATCGGCTGCTCACACCGCTCCGGGACGCTGAGCTGGGCGCAGGAACACGTCTGGGGGTGGATCGGACCGGGCCTGGAACAGGGCCGGAGCCTGAACTACGACCTCTGCTTCAGCGTGCCCGTCCCGGCGGACACCACTGTGGCGGAATTCCTGGCCGCGATCGCCGCCCTGGTGCATCGGCACGAGACGCTGCGGACCAGGTTCCGCCGCACCGGCGATGGCCCGCTGCGCCAGGAGGTAGCCGGCCACGGCTCGGTGGATGTCGTCCGGTACCAGTTTCACGCCGGCCAGGTCACCCCTGGCCTGGCTCCCGCTGGGGAGGATCCCCGCAGCGCACTGCTCCGGAGGCTGACCGGCGCCGGCATGCTCGATATCGTGAACGGTTTCCCGTTCCGCGTGGGCTTCGTGGCCGACGCTGAAATCGTGACCCACGCGGCGTTCGCCATATCGCTGATCGTCGCGGACGCGGCTGCCTGCGACAACGTCGTCTCGGAATTCGCCGCGGCTCTCGGGAGGATCAGGAGCGGCGCGACCGCACCGCCAGGACCCGTCTTCCACCAGCTTGACCAGGTCTCGTGGGAGGGTTCCGCCGACGGGCGCCGGGCCGAGCGACGGGCGCTGGAGTACTGGCGGGAGCAGATGCCGGCCATTGCCGCACTACCCCGCCCCGCCGTGCTGGACGGCGGGGCCATGCGTGCCGTCATCACTCCCGCTGAGCCCGTCCTGACCGCCGCCGAGCAGGTCGCGCCGGCATCAGGGACCAGCTCATCGGCAGTGATCCTCACCGCCTTCCTGCTGGCCACCGCGCAGGTCCTGCAGCTGGATCACCTCGGCTGCTACCTGCACTGCGCCAACAGGTCCGATCCGGGACGCCGGGACTCGGTCACCCGACTGAAGAGCATGACCGTCTACGGCTACTCCGGCGGCGGCCCTGACTTCCGGGCAGCGACGCGTGAGGTATTCAGAGGCTCGCTCACTGCATACCGCCACGCTCACTCCCCTGGCGGGCTGTTCCTCGACCGGCTCGGCGTGGCTGCACAGGAGGCGCCGTTCGTCCAGTTCAACGACGTGCGCCCGTTCGTCGCCGCGCCTGGTCCCGCTGAACCCGCCGTACAAGGAGCTACCGTGGGGCCGGCAAGTCCCGGCGAGCCCGCGATCACTGAGATCCCACCGGAGGACGCGCACAATCCGGTGGCCGTGCTCGCTCTCGGCGTCGGGCCGTTCGTCGGCGCGGGGTCGTTGGAGGGCGCGGGGAGCCCGATCCTGAGACTTGAGACGAATCTGCTGCGCATGGACGGGATCGCCCTCCTGCTGAAGCGCATGACCCGCATCCTGGCGGCGGCTGCCGCCTCATCCTCCGCTCCCGTGACGTCAGGGCCAGCCGAATGAAACTTGGCCTTGGCCTCGGCTACCTCGGGGCGGGCTTCGCCGCCAACGGCCTGGAGCTGGCGCGGGAGGCCGACCGGCTCGGCTACGACGTATGCTGGGCCGCCGAGTCCCACGGGTCCGATGCCGCGACCGTGCTGGCCTGGGTGGCGGCGCACACTGAACAGATCGGCATCGGGTCCTCGGTCTTCCAGATACCGGGCCGGACCCCCGCCATGACCGCGATGACTGCTGTCACTCTGGACACCCTGTCCGGCGGCCGGTTCCGGCTCGGCCTCGGCGTATCGGGGCCGCGGGTCAGCGAGGGGTGGCACGGCGTGCCCTGGGCGAAGCCGCTGGAACGCGCCCGTGACTACGTGTCCGTCGTGCGCACGGCGCTGCGGCAGGAGCCGCTTCCCTGCAACGGCGAGCCGCTGCGCCTCAGCCTCAGTCCCGTCCAGCAGCGCATCCCGGTGTATCTCGCGGCCATCGGGCCGCGCAGCCTGGCGCTGGCAGGGGAGATCGCTGACGGCTGGCTGGCCTCGTTCTTCTCCCCCGAGCACGCCGGCATCCTGTTCGGTGATATCGAGGCCGGCCGCGCGCGCCGCCCCGCCATGACGGATGGCGGGGCGGACCCGGCTCCGGACAGCTTCGATGTGGTGTCGATGACGCCGCTCGTCGTGGGTGACGATGTGGCGGCCTGCGCGGACGCCGTCCGCTGGTACGCCACCGTGTACTTGGGCGGGATGGGCGGGGCGGACAGCAATTACTACAACCAGCTGGCGTGCCGGATGGGTTTCACGACGGCTTCCGAGGTGCAGCGGCGATACCTGGCCGGCGACCTGTCGGGCGCCGCCGCCGCGGTCCCCGTCGAGTTCATCGACGCCACGTCCCTGCTGGGGCCGGTGCCACGCGTTGCCGCGCGGATGAAGGAGTTCGCGGCAGCGGGCGTCACCACCCTCACGGTCTCCCCCTTCGGCGGCGGTGCCGCCCGGCGCAAGGCGATGCTGGCGGCGGCGCTCACCGCGAAAACGCTGGCGGGCCTGTGACTTGCTCGCGGTCAGCCTCGATTCCCGGACAGGGGCCCAGCCCGAGCCGCTCATGGTACGGCGAAGGCCATGTCCGTCTGGCGGCGCGCCGGGCCCGTGACTGGTACCGACGGGCCGGCGAACGTGGCGACGCCGAGCCAGAGGAGCCTGCCGACCCTGATGCCGTTGGTCGCGGGCAGGAGACACCCGCGAAAAGCCAGGGTTCGTCCAGTTATGTGCCGCTCCAGGGATTCGAACCCTGAACCTCCGCCTCCTGAAGACGGCGCCTCTGCCAGTTGGGCCAGAGCGGCTTGGGCCCCGGGCTTGGCTGGCGTGGGCCGGCCCGGGGCGGGGGCGGGGTCCGGCCGGGGGGCGCCATTCCCGCCGGCCAGGCCGTAGCCCGCGGCCCTTTCCTTTCAGGGCCGTCGTCCGAGTGGCAGGATTCGAACCTGCGGTGCTCCTGCTCCCAAGGCAGGCGGGCTGACCAAACTGCCCCACACTCGGTTTCAAGAAAGAAGAAAGCCGCCTCGACGCGAATTCGAGACGGCTTTCCGGTGAACCCTGAAGCGGGTTAACCGGAAAGCCTTCGCCGCAGCTCAGGCAAGGCGGAAGAGGCGGGCGGCAGAACTAGGGTGAGCACTTCGCCGCCTTTCGGAAGGTACTCGCTGGACGATGTCCACGGTAAACCGATGATCGGGCCGCGTGCCACTCAATTAATCACCGGCCCCGACGCGGCTCTCCGGGGTTTCGACGCGGAAGCGGGGCAGCGAGTCAGGGTA
Source organism: Nonomuraea monospora (assembly GCF_039531895.1). NCBI lineage: Bacteria > Bacillati > Actinomycetota > Actinomycetes > Streptosporangiales > Streptosporangiaceae > Nonomuraea > Nonomuraea monospora. The sequence continues at coordinate 692,035 of NZ_BAAAQX010000001.1, read as the reverse complement.
GTTGTCGCGGACGAAATTGACCAGGAATTCGCGTACGTCGCACTTGAGGTCCCAGGACGACGGCGAGTCGGCGGCGCTCATCAGGGCGCGCAGTTCCACGAGACCGTTCGGCAGGACGTCGGTGACCTGGAGGGTCCAGTCCTTCTGGTCCCACAGCGGGTTGTTCTGGAGGAACTCGTACAGGGCGTCGCGGAGTTTCGGGACGGGGACGGACCAGTCGACGCGCAGCAGGCAGACGGCCAGGACGCGGCTGCCGTGGCGGGTCCAGTTCTCGAACGGGTTCTGGGTGAAGTAGGAGACGGGGAGTACGAGGCGGCGTTCGTCCCAGAGGCGCACGACCACGTACGTGAGGGTGAGCTCCTCGATTCGGCCCCATTCGTTCTCCACGACGACCACGTCGTCCAGGCGCAGCGCGTCGCTGAAGGCGAGTTGCAGGCCGGCGAGCATGTTGCCGATGGTGGGCTGGGCGGCGATGCCGACGATGGCGCCGGCGATGCCGGCCGAGGCGAGCAGTCCGGCGCCGAGGGCGCGGACCTGCGGGAAGGAGAAGAGCATGGCGCCGACCGCGATCACGATGATGATCGCGGCGGCGACGCGGCGGACGAGCGCGATCTGCGTCATGATCCGCCGCGCCCGCCGGTTGCGTTCGCCCTCGACCAGCACCAGCCGGTCGAGGATGACGTCCGTCAGCGCGTACGCCGCCTGCACGATCAGCCAGGTGACCGCGGCGATGCTGGCCAGGCCGAGCACCCGTTCGACGGTGCCGGCCGTGGCTTTCTCGCTCGCGGAGTCGCCGAACATGCCCGGCCCGAACACGAGGTTGAACGCCAGCACGGCGGCCACCGAGAAGGCCGGCCACGTGCAGTGTTCCACCAGATGCCGGGCCAGAGCCCATTTCCGGCCCACCTTGGTGAGTATTCGCCTGCTCACCTCCACCAGGAGGATGGCTCCCACCACCGAGATGACGAGGATCGGCCAGTCAGCCGGAGACTGCACGCGCTTGCCCCCCAAGTGTGTTAGAACGTCTCGTCAAAGGTCACATTTCCCTCAACTGCCACTTGATACGCGGAGACACGCCGTTCGAAGAAATTGGCCAGCTCCTGCACGTCCTGCAACTCCATGAACGCGAACGGGTTCGCGGAGCCGTAACGCCGCGGCAACCCCAGCCTGACCAGGCGTTGGTCGGCGACGTACTCGAGGTACTGGCGCATCTGGGCGACGCTCATGCCCCGCATCCCGTCACCGCAAAGATCTTCGGCGAAAGCCAGCTCGGCGGCCACCGCCTCCTCCAGCATCAGCGTCACCTGCTTGCTCAGCTCGTCGTCGAAGAGGGACGGCTCCTCGGCCCGCACGGTGTCGACCACGCTGAACGCGAACTCCATGTGCATGGACTCGTCGCGGAACACCCAGTTCGTGCCGGTGGCCAGGCCGCCGAGCAGGCCGCGGGAGCGGAACCAGTACACGTAGGCGAAGGCGCCGTAGAAGAACAGTCCCTCGATGCAGGCGGCGAAGCAGATCAGGTTGAGCAGGAACTGGCGCCGCTCGGCGGCGGTCTCCAGCCGCCGCAGGCTCTCGATGGAGTCGATCCACTTGAAGCAGAACTCGGCCTTGTCGCGGATCGACGGGATGTGCTCGATCGCGGCGAACGCCTTGACCCGCTCGTCCGGGTCGGGCAGGTACGTGTCGAGCAGCGTCAGGTAGAACTGCACGTGCACGGCCTCCTCGAAGAGCTGCCTGCTCAGGTACAGGCGCGCTTCGGGGGCGTTGACGTGCTGGTAGAGGTTGAGCACGAGGTTGTTGGCGACGATGGAGTCGCCGGTGGCGAAGAAGGCGACCAGCCGGTTGATCAGGTGCCGCTCCTGCGGCGTCATCCTGGCCAGGTCGGCGAGGTCGTTGTGCAGGTCCACCTCCTCGACGGTCCACGTGTTGCGGATCGCGGCGCGGTAGCGCTCGTAGAAGTCGGGGTAGCGCATGGGCCGGAGGGTGAGGTCCATTCCGGGGTCGAGCAGCATGAGGGAGGGGCTCCTTACTGGCAGGCTTCGCAGGTTTCCGGGTTCTCGAGTGAGCAGGCGACCGCTTCGACGGCGGCGACCGTGGTCTGGGCGATGCGGGTGGCGGGGCGGGAGCGCAGGTAGTACGTGGTCTTCAGGCCCTGCTTCCAGGCGTAGGCGTACATCGAGGAGAGCTTGCCGATGGTGGGGCTGGCCATGAAGAGGTTGAGTGACTGCGCCTGGTCGATGTACGGCTGGCGCGCGGCGGCCAGGTCGATGAGCGCCTTCTGCGGCAGCTCCCAGGCCGTGCGGTAGAGCAGCTTGAGGTCGTCGGGGATGCCGGGCACCGTCTGCACCGAGCCGTCGGCGCGCTTGAGGTCGTCGCGAAGCTGCTGCGTCCACAGCCCGCGGGCTTGCAGGTCGGCTACCAGGTAGCGGTTGACCTGCAAGAACTCGCCTGACAAAGTTTCGCGCTTGAACACGTTGGACACCTGCGGCTCGATGCACTCGTAGCAGCCGGCGATGGAGGCGATCGTGGCGGTGGGCGCGATGGCGATCATGAGGGAGTTGCGCAGGCCGGTGCGGGCGATCTTCTCGCGCAGCGCGTCCCAGCGGGGGGTCGAGGCGGTGTAGTGGTCGGGGTGCAGGACGCCGCCGGCCGCGCGGGTGTCGGCGTAGGAGGGGTGCCGGCCGCGCTCGGCCGCCAGGTCGGCCGAGGTGTCGTACGCCGCCAGCGCGATCTCCTCGGAGATCCTGGTGGACAGCTCCAGCGCCCGCGGCGAGTCGAACGGCAGCCGCAGCGCGAAGAACACGTCGGCCAGCCCCATCAGCCCGAGCCCGATGGGCCGCCAGCGCTTGTTGGCCGCCTCGGCCTCGGGCGTCGGGTAGAAGCCGAGGTCGATGGTGCGGTCGAGGAAGCGTACGGCGGTGCGCACGGTCCGCCGGAGCCGCTCCCAGTCGACCTCCCCCTCCGCCAGGTGGGCGGCCAGGTTGATCGAGCCGAGGTTGCAGACGGCGGTCTCGGCGTCGCTGGTGACCTCCAGGATCTCGGTGCAGAGGTTCGACAGGTGAATGACGTTCTCGGGGCGGGCGGTCTGGTTGGAGGTGCGGTTGGCGGCGTCCTTGAAGGTCATCCAGCCGTTGCCGGTCTGGGCGAGGGTGCGCATCATGCGGCCGTACAGGGTGCGCGCCGGGATCTGCCTGACCTGTCGCCCGGCGTCCTCGTATTCGCGATATCTCGCGGTGAAAGCCTCGCCGTACAGGTCGGTGAGGTCGGGCGTCTCCTTCGGGTCGAACAGCGACCACATCTCGTCGGCCTCGACCCGGCGCATGAACTCGTCGGGCACCCAGTTGGCCAGGTTGAGGTTGTGGGTGCGGCGGGCGTCCTCGCCGGTGTTGTCCCGCAGCTCCAGGAACTCCTCGATGTCGGCGTGCCAGGTCTCCAGGTAGACGCAGGCCGCGCCCTTGCGCCGGCCGCCCTGGTTGACGGCGGCCACGGACGAGTCGAGGGTGCGCAGCCAGGGCACGATGCCGTTGGAGTGGCCGTTCGTGCCCCTGATCAGGGAGCCGCGCGAGCGCACCCGGGTCCAGGAGATGCCGATGCCGCCGGCGTACTTGGACAGCCGGGCCACCTGCCCGTACCTGTCGTAGATCCCTTCGAGCTCGTCGCGCGGCGAGTCGAGCAGGAAGCACGACGAGAGCTGCGGGCGGCGCGCCCCGGAGTTGAACAGCGTGGGCGAGCTGGGCAGGTACGACAGCGTGGACATGAGCGTGTACAGCTCGGCGGCCTCGGCCACGCTCCGCGACAGCCCGCAGGCGACGCGCAGGAAGAAGTGCTGCGGGCGCTCCAGCACCTTGCGGGTCTCGGGGTGGCGCAGCAGGTAGCGGTCGTGGACGGTGCGCAGCCCGAAGTACTCGAACCGGTCGTCGGCCTGCTCCGAGACGAGCGCGTCCAGCTCGGCGGCGTGCGCGGCGACGAACGCGGCGAGCTCGTCCTGGATCAGCCCGGCCGCGTGGGTGGCCGCGATCGACTCGGAGAACGACCGCACGCCGTGCCCGGCGGCCTCGTCGGCGATCTCCTCGGCCAGCAGCCGCGCGGCGACCCGGGAGTTGGCCGGGTCGGCGATCACCCGCGCGGCGGCCTCCTCGATGGCCAGGCGGCGGTCGATCTCGACGATCTGAGTCACGTTCGCTCTCCTCATCCCCTGTGAGGGCATGCGAGAGCACGGCAGCACGAAGCCGCGGCGCGCTCCGGCCTGCCCTCGAGACCCTGAACACTGCACGCCGGGCAGCACCCGGCATACCGCTGGCAGGTCTTCGGGCTCGCGGGCACGCTCGATGGCACCTACTGGCCGTCGCTTCCCGGATCTCTCCAGTGCGTATGACGGCGGTCGTTCCCGCTCACCGCTGCGGGGCAGCCCCGGAATCGCACCGGGTTCCCTTTTGCTCCGCCTCCTGAGAGGCGAACCAGCGACGAGCAGGATCCTACATCTAGTGGCCGTTCCCGCAACTACCCCAGCATGTTGTGGCTTTGGTCGTGTCGAGCAGGCCGAGATCCCGCAGCACGGCGCGGGTGCGGGCGATCTCGGTGTCCAGCCAGCGGGCGAAGTCGTCGCCGGACAGCGGGATCGGCAGCCAGCCGGCGGCCAGGCAGGCCGCCTCCCACTCGCTGGAGGCGATCACCGCCTCGCACATGCGCACGGCCGACTCGCGGCTCTCGTCCGGCATGTCCTCGGGGCCGAACGCGGCCGTCCAGTCGGCGAAGTCCACCCGGACGCCGCACTCCAGCAGTGTCGGCACCTCGAGGTCGGGCACCCGCCTGGCGGAGGAGACGGCGAGCGCCCTGACCCGGCCGCGCCCGATGGCGGTGCGCCAGTCGGCCAGCGGGCCCGCGGCGGCCACCGCCTTGCCGGACAGGAGCGCGGAGGCGGCCTCGCCCAGCCTGGGGTAGCCGGTGTAGTCGACCCGCCTGCCGTCCGCGCCGATCGCCCTGGCGATCAGGCCGAACAGCAGGTGGTCGGGCTCGCCCTGCGGCCCGCCGGCCAGCAGGGCCTGGCCGGGGCTGGCAAGGAGGCGGGCGGCGAAGTCGTCGAAGTCGCGCAGCGGGGAGCGGTCGGGCACGACCACTACCTCGATCTGGCCGCTCAGCCTGGCGAGCGGGGTGCCGGTGTCGAGCAGGCTCTGGCCGTTGTTCAGCTCGGCGGCGGCGAGGGCGGGCAGGCCGCTGACGGTGATCGCGGCCCCGCCTCCGGCCGCCAGACCGCCTCCCGCCGGCCCCGCGCCTGAGGACGGGCTGCCGGTGATCGCGTGGCCGAGGGCCGCCGCGAAGCCCGCCGCGCGGGCCGCGTCGGCGAACGCCCGCCCGACGCGTGACCAGCGCTGCCCGGCCGCGTTGATCGAGAATCCGGTACGCAGTACGTTCGCCGCCCGTTCCGTGCCGCAACCGGCAGCGCAGGCGAAGGCGCCGAACCCGCAGGCGAGGAACCGCCGCCGGCGCATGTACTTCTCTCCCGAATCCCCCATTACTCTAGGTTATTAACCCAATACAAGAAGCTTACACCGGGGTCATGGTCATCAACCCGAATCGCTATTGTTTGCGATTTTTGGTGCTTTATCGGACTTTCTTCCCCACGCCCGCCATCAGCGACGACGGCAGCGACCAGTCCCCCACCAGCTTGGGCCGGTCAGGCCGCCAGTCCGTGGCCTGCACGAGCCCGGGCGGCTCCAGCGGCCAGTCCCCGAAGAACGCGCGGATCTGCCCCGGCGACCGGTCGGTCCCGCCCCGGCCGGACGAGCCGCGGAACCTGGCCCGCTCCTCGTCCTCCAGGTTCGCCATGGTCGTGGCGTGCGTGATCACCAGGTGGCTGCCGGGCGCGGCCCGCTCGCGCAGCACGGCCACCGCCCGTTGGGGGTCGGCCGAGTCGGGCAGGAAGTGCAGGATCGAGACCAGCAGCACCGCGATCGGCCGGTCGAGGTCGAGGTACTCCGCCGCCCCGGCCAGCACGTCCCCGGGATCGAGCAGGTCCGCCTGGACGAAACCGGCCCTGCCCGGCGAGTGCCGGAGCAGGGCCGTGGCGTGCGCGGCGACGACGGGGTCGTGGTCGACGTAGACGACCTTGGCCTCGGGCGCCACCTCGTGCGCGCTGCCTTGGGTGGGCAGCCCGCTGCCGAGGTCGAGGAACTGGTCGACCCCGGCGCGGGCGACGTACCGTACGGCACGCTGAAGGAAGGCCCGGTTCGCGCGGGCCAGCGGGACCGCCTCCGGGATCAGCTCGGCGAGCTGGTCGATGGCCTGGCGGTCGACCGCGAAGTTGTCCTTCCCGCCGAGCATGTAGTCGTACATGCGTGCGGGATGAGGCCTCTGGTGGTCGAACTGCCGCACAGTATCGAATTTATGTCGTATCCAGCCAGATAACACTACCTTGGGAAGATTGTGGCTGAATTAATGTCGGCTATTCGACCGTAACGCTCTTGGCTAGATTGCGCGGCTTGTCCACATCGCGGCCCAGCGCCACGGCCGCGTGGTACGCCAGGAGCTGGAGCGGGATCGTCAGCAGGATCGGGTCCAGCTCGATCTCGTTCCTGGGGATCACGATCACGTCGTCGGCCAGCTTGGCGTCCGGCTCGCGGTGCCCCACCATGAGCACCTGGCCGCCGCGGGCGCGGATCTCGCCGAGGGTGGTGAGGTTCTTGTCGAGCAGCTCGTCGTCGGGCACGATCGCCACCGTCGGCATGTCGGGGCCGATCAGCGCGAGCGGGCCGTGCTTGAGCTCGCTGGCCGGGTACGCCTCGGCGTGCACGTACGAGATCTCCTTGAGCTTCTGCGCGCCCTCGCGGGCCACCGGGTAGCCGCGCACCCGCCCGACGAACATCATGCTCGGGTGGTGGGCGTACTTCTTGGCCAGCTCAGCGATCTTGTCGCCCTGCTGCAGGATCTGCTCGATCTGGCCGGGCAGCCTGCGCAGGCCCTCCACGACGCGCCGCCCGTCGGCGGGCGACAGGTCGCGCACGCGCCCCAGGTGCAGCGCGAGCAGCGCGAACGCCATCGACGTCGAGGTGAACGCCTTGGTCGAGGCGACCGAGACCTCCGGCCCCGCGTGCAGGTAGATGCCGCCGTCCACCTCGCGGGCGATGGCGCTGCCCACGGCGTTGACGATGCCGATGACCCGGCCGCCCTTGCGCTTGAGCTCCTGCACGGCGGCGAGGGTGTCGTAGGTCTCGCCCGACTGGCTGATCGCGACGTAGAGGGTGTCGGGGTCCACGACGGGGTTGCGGTAGCGAAACTCGCTGGCCGGCTCGGCGTCGGCCGGGATGCGCGCCAGCTCCTCGATGAGCTGCGCGCCGATCTGGCCCGAGTAGTACGCCGACCCGCAGCCGATGATCTTCACCCGGCGGAAACCACGGGTCTCGCGGGCGTCCATGTTCAGGCCGCCGAGGTGGGCCACGTGGAAACGCTCGTCGAGGCGGCCGCTCATGGTGCGGGTGATCGTCTCAGGCTGCTCGGAGATCTCCTTGAGCAGATAGTGCTCGTAGCCGCCGGTGTCGTAGTGGCCGGCGTCCCAGTCGACGGTCAGCGGCTCCTTGGCCGTCTCGCGGGCGTCGCTGGCGAAGGTGTGGAAGCCGTCGGCCTTGAGCACGGCCAGCTCGCCGTCCTCCAGGTGCACCACCTGGCGGGTGTAGCGGACCAGCGCGGCCACGTCCGAGGCGGCGAACATCTCCTTCTCGCCGATGCCCAGCACGATCGGGCTGCCGTTGCGCGCCACGACCACCTCGCCGGGCCGCTCGGAGTCGATCACCGCGATGCCGTACGTGCCCACGATGCTCTTGAGCGTCTTCCTGACGGCCTCCTCCAGCGAGTCGTTCTCGTCGACCGCGGCGGCGATCAGGTGCGCCAGCACCTCGGTGTCGGTCTCGGACGCGAACGCCACGCCGTCGGCCTCCAGCTTGGCGCGCAGCTCGGCGGCGTTCTCGATGATGCCGTTGTGCACGACCGCGATGCGCTCGTCGGCGGACAGGTGCGGGTGCGCGTTGACGTCGCTCGGCACGCCGTGCGTCGCCCACCGGGTGTGCCCGATGCCGAGGCTGCCCTTGAACCTGACCGGCACCACCTTGGCCAGATCGGCCACCCGGCCCTTGACCTTGCGAACCTTCAGTCCCTTGTTCGACACCACGACCCCGGCCGAGTCATAGCCCCGGTACTCCAGCCGCTGCAGGCCCTCCAGAAGGATGGGCGCGGCGTCCTTGGGGCCCACATAGGCCACGATTCCGCACATCGAGGTCTCCTCTTATCCGTAAACGATCCTGCGTAGCTGCCGCAGGGACAGCTCTGGAGCCGCTACCCGCCGGCTCCGTAATTCGGCCGCGATCCGGGGAAAGGTCTCGTCATTGGTGAAGCCCTTGGACTTCAGCTCGCCGTGGCGGCGGCGGACGTACTCCTCGGTGGACTCCGAGAAGTACGACAGCACGTCGGCCACCACGCGGGCGGCCTCGCCGGGGCCGAGCGGGCTCGTCCTGGTGAGGTGCGCGATGAGATCTTCGTACGGATGCCGTGCCGTGGACACAGACGAGGACACTACGGCGCTGGAACGAGACACGCCAACATCCTGCCCGATATCGGGCAGGAAATGCTTCTAGGGGACGGCTGCGCGGCTTACTTGGATCCCGGCTCTCGCTCAGACGCCGGCTCTCACTCAGACGCCGACCCTTCGTTCAGACGCCACCTCTTGCCCGGCCGCCCGACTTGCTCAGGCGCCAGCAGGCGAAGGCTCCGGCGGCGAGGCCCAGGCACGTGAGCACCCCCGCCGGGCCCGCCGTCCCGGCCAGGTCGCCGCGGACCGCCGACTGCAGCATCGTCGTCGCCCAGTAGCCGGGCGAGACGGGCGCGACGGCCTGCGCCCAGGCGGGCATCAGCGCGTACGGCACCAGCGCCCCGCCCAGCGCGCTGACCGACAGGGCGGCGATGTTGCACAACGTGCTGAGCTCACCCTGGCTGCGCACCACGCCGGCGATGGCCGTACCCATGCAGAGCAGGGCGAAGCTCCACACCGTCACGGCCAGCGCGAGCGGCCAGACCGGCCCCGACAGACGCATGCCGACCGCCAGCACGCCGTAGACCAGCAGCACCGCCTGCTGGACGACGAGCACGGCGAAGACCGGCACGGCCTTGCCGATCATGACTTCGGGGATCGTGGCGCGGGTTGTGCGCAGGCGGTCCCAGGTGTGCCAGGTGCGTTCGGTGAGGGTGGCGGTGGCGACGTCGGCCATCGACAACACCGAGAACATCACCAGCAGGCCCGTCACCGCCTGGGCGGGCTCGCCGAGCATGCTCTTGAAGATCAGCATGAGCACCATGGGCATGATGAGGTAGCTGACGAAGTGGGCGGGGTCCCGGCGGCGGAGCAGCACGTTGTGGCTGGTCAACACGGCGATCCTGCGCACCGAGAGCAGGCGGCCTTTGGGCGGGCGCTCGTTGGGCGGGCGGTCGTTGGACGGGCGCTTGCTCTCACCGAATTCATGCGACACGGTCATGGGACAGCTCCCGATACAGGTCGTCGAGCGAAGGCCGTCGGATGTCGATCTCGCGTACCGGACGATCGAGGTCGCGCAGCAGGGCGGCCAGCGTCGCGGTCGGGTCGGTGGTGGCGACGGTGATGTCCCGGCCGCCCTCCACGCTCACCCGCACCTCCCCCGGCAGATCCTTCAGCAGGTCGGCGCCCGCACCCCGGGCGATCACCCGGCCGTTCGCGGCGACGGCGACGGTGGCGGCCAGCTCGGTCAGCTCCGGCAGGTAGTGGGTGCAGTAGACGACGGCCGCGCCGCGTTCCGCCCGCCGCCGCACGGCCGCCAGCAGCGCCTCGCGCGTCTCCGGGTCGGCGCCCGCCGTGGGCTCGTCGAGGAGCAGCACGCCGGGGTCGGCCAGCAGGGCGGTGGCGGCCTGCGTCCTGCGTTGCTGGCCGCCGGAGAGCACGCCCACCCGGCGGTCGAGCACGTCGGTGAGCGCCAGTTCCTCGGCCGTGCCCTCGACGGCGCGCACCAGGGCCTGTCCGCGCATCCCGGCCAGGCCGCCGAAGAGCCGCAGCGTCTCCCGTACGGTGACCGTGGGGTAGAGCGCGAGTTGCTGCGGCGCCATCCCGACCTCCCCCTCGACCCGCACGCGCCCGGCGTCCGGCGCGATCAGCCCGGCGGCGATCTCGAAGAACGTCGTCTTGCCCGCCCCGTTGTGCCCGACCAGCCCCGCGATCTCCCCGGACGCCACCCGCAACTCGAACCCGTCGAGCGCGGCCACCTCCCCGTACCGCTTGACCAGCCCTTCGGCCCTCAGCATGACCATCGCATCCTCCTCAGTCTACGACGTAGACTGCTCTACACTGTAGACTCGGCCCGTGCGGAAGCTCAAGACCTCCCGGCAGCCGGAAATCCTCGACGCCGCCCTCGCGATCGCCGACGAGCGCGGGCTCGACGCCCTGTCCATGCGGGCCGTCGCGGAGCGGATCGGCGTGACCCCCATGGCCCTCTACGGCTACTTCCGCAACAAGGACGAACTGCTCGACGGCCTGGTCGGACGCCTGCTCACCCAGCTCGCTCCGGCCGAGCCCGGCGGCTCGTGGCAGGATCGGCTGGCCTCCGTCGCGTGGGCGACGCGCCGGGTGGCCAAGGAACACCCCGCCGTCTTCCCGCTGCTGCTCTTCCGCGCCTCCGTCACGCCGGACGGGGTCCGGGTGGTGGACGCGATCTACCAGGCGCTGCTGGAGGCGGGGGTGCCCGAGCCGGAGGTGCCACGGATCGAGCGGCTGGTGAGCACGTTCGTGCTCGGGTTCGCGGTGTCCGAGGTGAACGGGCGCTTCTCCGGGGCGTCGAACGAGTCGCGGACGCGGCGCGGAGGGCCGGACGCGCCGGCGCATCGGGTTCTGGCGGAGCATCTGATGGTTGATGACTGGGATGCCGAGTTCGCTGCGGATCTGGCTGATCTCATGCGTATCATCCGACCCGTCTGACACATCCCTTTCCTGGGCATGGTTACGGTGAGTAGTCATATCGTGACGTTCCTGGGGAGATGTTCATGCAACTCTGGCTCGCCGTCGCCGTGGCCGCCGGCGTTCTCACCGCACCCGCCGACGTCCCGCCGCTCACCGCCTCCGCCTCGGGCGGGCCGACCGGCCTCGCCGCCGTGGGATGGCGGGTCGACTTGGCGGCGGCCGACACAGCCGGGCGGACGGATCTGACCGCCGTTTGGCGGGGAGCCGACTTGGCGGCGCGCGACACGGGCAGGCAGGCGCAACTGGCCTTCGGGTCTTCTGGCGGGCAGGCGGAACTGGCCGCCGTCCTCCCGGGCGGGCGGGCCGATTCGGCCGTACTCGCCTCGGGCAGGCAAGCCGTGCGCGCCACGGGCCAGCAGGGCGATCTCGCCACGGCCGCCACCGGTCGGCAGGCCGATTTCGCGGCGGCCGCGCGTGAGTACGGGGTGCCGGAGAGCGTGCTGCTCGCGGTGGCGTACCTGGAGTCCCGGTGGGACGCGAACGGTGGGCGGCCCAGCACGGCGGGTGGTTACGGGCCGATGCACCTGGTGGACGCGTTCCCCTCCGACGTACGCACCCACGGTCACACTTCCGCGCACGGAGAGCCCGTCATGGGGGACGCTCTCGGTGATCCCCGGGGAGACGACGCCCGGCCGATGTCGGCCGCACTCACCGAAGCCCTGTCCCGCTCGGCGCTGCGCACGTCGGCGGAGCCGCCCCGTACGACCCTGCCCGAGGCCGGGCGGCTGATCGGTGTGGACCCCGCGCGACTGCGGACGGACCCGGCCGCGAACATCCGCGCCGGCGCCGCCCTGCTCGCCTCCTACCAGGAACGTCCCAGCGCCGAGCCGGCCGACTGGCACGGGGCCGTCGCCCGGTATGCGGGGACGGATGATCCGGTGGCGGCGCGGGCGTTCGCGGACGAGGTGTTCTCGGTGATGCGGGAGGGGGCGCAGCGCCTCACGGATGATGGGCATTTGGTGCGGCTCGAACCCGTAACCAGTGTCCCCGCCCCAGGCGCGGAACCGGGGACGGCGGCCTCACAACGCAGCGCCGCCACCTCCCCGCCCGCCTCGCCGCCCGCGTCACCGGCCACCCCACCGCTCGCCTCCTCGCCGCCCGCGTCACTGGTCGCCCCGCCGCTCGCCTCCTCGCCGCCCGCCTCCACGCCCGCCTCGCAAGCCGCCTCGCCACCTGCCTCGTCACCCGTCTTGCCTCGTGGCGAGCAGCCCGACGCCCCGGACGGCGCCTCACCTGCCACTCCGGGCGGGGCTCCGTCCGACACCCCGGCGGAGGCCTCGGCGGACGCCTCGTCCGACACCCCGACCAGCCCCGCATCCAACACCGCGACCGGCACATCACCCAGCACCCGCACCATCCCCTCCCCCAGCGCCGACGACGGCTGGCCGGACGGGGAGTCGGGTCTGCTGGCCGGTGCCGACACCGAGGCCCTGTGGTCGAGCGACCCCAAGGGCCAGCCCGCCACCCAGGCCGAATGCCCACCCTCCCTGACCTGCGAATGGATGCCCGCCGCCTACAAACGCTTCGGCAAGAAGAAGAACCGCGACTACGGCAACCACGACCACCTGGCCCGCGCCCGCGCCGTCGACTACATCGTCATCCACGACACGGAGGGCACCTACCAGGGCATCCCCAGCCTGATCCGCAACCCGAAGTACGTGAGCTGGCACTACACGATCCGCTCCAGGGACGGACATGTCGCCCAACATGTGCCGACGAATGACATCGCCTGGCACGCGGGCAACTGGGACGTCAACACCCGCTCGATCGGCATCGAGCACGAGGGCTACCTGGCCAAGGGCGGCGCCTGGTACACGGAGGCGATGTACCGGGCGTCGGCCAGGCTGGTCAAGTACCTGGCCGCCAAGCACGACATCCCGCTCAACCGCGCCCACATACTCGGCCACGACAACGTCCCCGGCACGACCCCGCAGACGGTCGCCGGCATGCACGAGGACCCGGGCCCGTACTGGGACTGGGAGCACTACTTCGAGCTGATGAACAAGCCCCTCAAAGCGGTCAAGGACGGCGACTCCATCATCATCCGCCCCTCGTACGCGTCCAACCGCCCGCGCTTCACCGGCTGCGTGACCACCAAGGCCGCGCAGGCGTGCCCCGCGCACGGCGCGTCCACCGTGTGGCTGCACAAGTCGCCCAGCCACACCGCTCCCCTGGTCACGGACCTGGGCAAGCATCCGGGCAAGCCGAGCACGTACAGCGTGTACGACCACAGCGCCCGCGCCTCCACCGGCCAGCGCTACGCTGTCGCGGCCCGGCAGGGTGACTGGACGGCCATCTGGTACCTGGGCCAGAAGGCGTGGTTCCACAACCCGGCCTCGAACCCGACCGCCATCCCGGCCAAGGGCCCGCTGGTGACGCCGCTGTCGGGTGAGGTGAAGGTGTACGGGCGGGCGTACCCGGAGAAGTCCGCCTACAAGAGCGCCGCCTACCAGCCGCTGACACCGCTCAAGTACAAGATCGGGCCCGGGCAGACGTACACGGTGGGTGACACGATCACCGGCTCCTACTACGCCGCCAACGCCTACTCGCCCGCGCGGCACGTGACCACCACGGGCAAGACCCGCTATCACCAGATTCAGCTCGGGCACCGGGTGATGTTCGTGATGGCCAAGGACGTGCGTTTGATCGGCTGAATTTCGTTCCACGGGCCACGCGGTGCGCACGGGCACTCTCCGGAGACGATATGGTTTTCCCGTGGCCCGGCGCCGGTCGCCGGAGATTCACGCGGAAGTGGCTCAGTGGTAGAGCATCACCTTGCCAAGGTGAGGGTCGCGGGTTCGAATCCCGTCTTCCGCTCGGAGCAAGACTCCTGGTGGAGTGGCCGAGAGGCGAGGCAGCGGCCTGCAAAGCCGTCTACACGGGTTCAAATCCCGTCTCCACCTCGGTGATCTGCGGACCCTTCGGGATCCGCTAAAGTAAGTGCAGCACCATGCGGAAGTGGCTCAGTGGTAGAGCATCACCTTGCCAAGGTGAGGGTCGCGGGTTCGAATCCCGTCTTCCGCTCTGAGTTTCACAACTCAACATGGACGATTAGCTCAGCGGGAGAGCGCTTCCCTGACACGGAAGAGGTCACTGGTTCAATCCCAGTATCGTCCACCGAATGGCATGAGCCCCAAACTCGCAGGAGTTCGGGGCTCATTGTCATTTCGGGCCGGCGGTCAGCACGCGGCGCTGACCCGGGATGCCGTGCTGACCCGTGACGCGGTGCTCACGCGGGGTGCGGTGCTGACGCGGGATGCGGTCAGTGCCGTCTCCGCACCTCGATCAAGCTCGTGAGGCTGTCCTGGCCGTGACACGCACAGCGTGATCAACGTGCTGCAGGGGGCGCAGGTGTCCCAGAGTCACGCCTGTCCAGGAGCCGGAGCAGCCGCTCCCGGCACTGCGGCCACTCCTCGGCGATGATCGAGAACATCGCGGAGTCACGCAGCAGGCCGTCCTCCCCCGGCGCCCACGACTGCGACCACTGACGCAGCACCCCCTCGAAACGCGCACCCACCTTCTCCAGCGCCGCCCGCGACCGCCCGTTGCGGGCGTCCGTCTTCAGATCCACCCTGGCGACACCCCAGCTCTCGAAGGCATGGCCGAACATCAGGAACTTCGCCTCGGTGTTCATCCCGCTGCCCTGCGCCGACCCGCCCAGCCAGGTGAAACCGACCTCGACCGCGCGCAGCCGGTGCTCCGACTTCGGCCACAGGCGCGGGTCCCAGTAGGCGGTGGCGCCGACCGCGCGGCCCGACGCCGTGTCCACCTGCGCGTACGGGAGGAGCCTGCCCTCCGCCTGCCGCGCGAGCAGGTCGTCGATGTAGCCGCCGACCTCGTGCGCCCTCGGCACCCAGGTGAACCGGTACGCGCCGCGATCCTCCTCGACGGCCACGGCGAGGTCGCCGGCGTGGTGGTGGCCCAGCGGCTCAAGGCGGACGCGCCTGCCTTCGAGCACGGGACCCTTCAACGTGAATGTCATCGATGCACCCCCAAGGATGAGCATCCTTGCCGGGGCCCGGTGCGAGCGTCAACGGAGTTACGCCAACGGCGGTTACTGGCGGGTGCCCCGGTGAGAGCCGAGCGGTGGTCGTCGCCGACTCATCGCTCGTACGTCGCGGAAGCGTCTGCGCCACCACCAGGCCGGTGATCCATCCGGCTGGGTGTTCGCTTGGCGGCGTACGCCTGGCGCCACTGCTCGGCCGCCTGCAGCATGGCGTGGCTGACGTGGTCGAAGAAGTCGCCGATGTCCCGCAGCCGGATCCCCGCCGGTGAGGTGGCTCCGAGCGTTGCCGCTCCTTGGCGGGCGACGTCGGCCAGCACCGTGTTCTGGCGGGCGCTGGCCATCCAGCCGCGGAACCAGGCGTCGGCGTCGATGACGTAGCGGTCGCGCCGCCGGCGCGGGTCGCGTTCGCGGCGAACCAGCTCCTGCCGTTCGAGCTCGCCGATGGCCTTGGAGATGGAGGCGGGGCTGACCTGCAGCTTGCGGGTCAGCTCGGCGGCGGTGAGGCTGCCGCTGTCGGTGAGGTAGAGGCTGGCCAGGACGCGGGCGGTCATCCGTGACAACCCGGTGTCGATCATGACTGCGGTGAACTGCTCCTCCAGGTCGGTGACCGCCCGGCGGTCGTCTTCGCGAGAGGTCGCGGACGGACGTCTGCGGGCGCGGTCCTGGGTGGCCTGGTGCGCCAGGTCGGCCTGGTAGCCGTCGGGGCCGCCGTTGCGGGCCACCTCTCGCGTGACTGTGGACAGCGGCCGGTGCAGGCGGGCGGCGATCTCGGTCTGGGTGAGCCCTTCGGCCAACCCCTCGGCGATCTGCCGGCGGTCGTGGTGGGTCAGCCTGCCTCCGGGCATCGGCGGCACCTTCCTGCTCTGCGCGCATGGACGGGTGCAGTCTTGCATTCGCACCCACATCATTGCAAGTTGCCTACTTGCTTTATCATCATCTCATTGCAAGAAGCTGCGCATATACGAAGTTTGAATTGACGAATTCGCGAATGCAAGTTAGCTTTCACGCATCGCAAAACGACCCGTTGAAAGGTACCGACGTGCTCGCATCGCAGTCCGCCAAGGCGGCGCTCCTCGCCGCCGCGGCCCTGGCCGTCATGGCCCTGCCCGCCACCGCATCCGCCGCCCCCGCGCACCCCAAGGTGCAGGACCTGCTCGACCGGACGGTGGCCGCCAAGCTCGCCCCCGGCATGGTCGCCGACGTCCGCGACGGCCGCCGCTCCTGGTTCGGCTCCGCGGGCGTCTCCGACACCGAGACCGGACGCAAGCGCCGGCAGAACGAGCGGTTCCGCATCGGCAGCGCCTCCAAGGCCTTCACCGCCACCGTGGTGCTCAAGCTCGCCGCCGAAGGCAAGCTGAAGCTGGACGACACCCTGGACCGCTACCTGCCTGACCTGTTCGACGGCAGCGCGTACGAACCCGGCAAGATCACCATCAGGCAGCTGCTCAACCAGACCAGCGGCATCTACGCCTACACCGACGACGAGAAGTTCTTCGCCAACGGCGTCGGCGCCGAATGGTTCAAGCACCGCTACGACACCTACACACCCCGCCAACTGGTGCAGATCGCCCTGGCCCACCCGCCTACCGGCAAGCCGGGCCAGCGCTTCAAGTACTCCAACACCAACTTCATCCTCGCCGCGATGATCGTCGAGAAGGCGACAGGCAAGACGTTCGAACAGGAGCTCAACCGGACCGTCATCCGCCCCCTGCGCCTGACCGGCACCTCCCTGCCCGGCACCGACCCCGCGATCCACGGCCCGCACCCGGTGCACTACTCCACCCTGTTCTCCAGCGACCCCCAGCCCACCATCCACGACACCACGAAGATGAACCAGTCCTTCGCCTGGTCCGCCGGCGGCCTCATCTCCACCACCACCGACCTCAACCGGTTCTTCGCCGCCCTGTTCGGCGGACACGTCCTGCCGGCCACGCAGCTACGCGAGATGCTCACCACCGTCTCCACCGACGGGGCAGGCTGGATCCCCGGCACCCGCTACGGCCTGGGCGTCTTCGAGCAGAAACTGTCCTGCGGGACCAGCGTCTGGGGCAACGCCGGCGCCACCTACGGCTCCTGGAGCTACAGCATGGGCACCCGCGACGGCAAACACCGCCTCACCATCCAGGCCAACGGCGACTGGGCCCCGCTCAGCGTCTTCACCGACGCGCTCACCGCCGAGTTCTGCCCAGCCGCGTCCTAGGAGTGCCCTGAAGAGCTTGGCAGTGAGTTCCGTGCCGCCGGCCCCTGGGTTCCCCGGCTCGTGGCACGGCGGTGGCACAGGCGTGTCACGCCCCAGGGGCAGGGGGCCTGAACGCCGGGAGTGAGATGACCGAGGCGCATGGGGTGTTGATCAGGCTGGCCGGCTCCTTCGCGGTCGAGCGGAACGGGGTGCCGTACCCTCGCGGGGCCGTCGGCGGCAAGGCGCGGGCGCTGCTGAAGCTGCTCGCCGCCGAACGGGGCGCGGTGCTGGCGGCCGAACGTCTCGCCGAGCAGCTGTGGCCGGGCGGCGGGCCCAAACAGCCGGTGCAGAACGTGGCCACGCTGGTCAGCCGGCTGCGCGGGGCACTGGGGGCCGGGATCGTGGTCGGCGGCAGGACCGGTTACCGGCTGGGCGGCGCGCCCGGCGTGCGGGTCGACCTCGACCTGGCCGCCGATCTGGTCGCCGAGGCGGAAGGCTGCCTGGAGGCC
The DNA here is from genome assembly GCF_039531895.1 of Nonomuraea monospora. Lineage (NCBI taxonomy): Bacteria > Bacillati > Actinomycetota > Actinomycetes > Streptosporangiales > Streptosporangiaceae > Nonomuraea > Nonomuraea monospora. Next base: position 674,315 of record NZ_BAAAQX010000001.1, on the reverse strand, counting down.
GGGGAGCCCGCGCTGGCCGGGGCCGCCGCGGGGCGGGCGGTGGAGCTGCTGCACGACGGCCTGGTGCTGGCCGGCGAGCCGGACGCGCGGTGGGTGGCGGCGGCCAGGGACGAAGCTGGCGGGCTGGTCCGGCGCGCCCGTCACGCCGCCGCCCGCTCGGGGCTGCGGGCCGCCGACCCAGGCCGAGCGCGGCGGGCTGCCGAGGAGGCCGTACGGGCGGATCCGTTCGATGAAGTGGCGTATCGGCTGCTGATGCGGGCGCATGCGGCGGCGGGGGAACCGGCCAAGGGGTTGCTGGCTTACGAGCGGCTGCGGGGGCGGTTGGCGGCTGAGCTCGGGACGGATCCGGCGGTCGAGACGCGGGCCGTGCACCTTGCCATCCTGCGGGAGGAACCTGGGGAAGAGGGATGGAGCGGAGTGTGGGCGTGGGGTGGGCCACAAGGGGACGTCAGTGTCGGGCGAGCCGTGCCGGAGCAGGGCGGGGCCGCGGGGCAGCGCAGGGTTACGGGGCGGGCTGAGGTCGCGGGTCGAGGCGAAGCTGCGGGGCTGGCTGGGGTCGCGAGGCGCCTCGGGGGTTCGGTACAAGGCGAAAGCCGAGGACAGGGAGGGGCCGGGATCCCAGGGCGGGGTGGGCTCGCCGGGCGGGAGGAGGAGCTGGCGGCGATCTCCGGGACCTGGGCGCGGGCGGTGTCGGGCCGCACCGGGGTGATGCTGATCGTCGGGGAGGCGGGGATCGGCAAGTCGCGGCTGGCCGCCGAGGCCGAGCGGATGGCGGGCGCGACAGGCGGGGTCGTGTTGCGGGCCCGCTGTCATGAGATCGAGCGGGCGCTGTTCCTGCAGCCGTTCGTGGACGCGCTGCGGCCCCGCGTCGCCCACCTGGCCGGGGACGTGCTGCGCGGGCTGGCGGGCGACTGGGCGTCGGCGCTGGAGTCGCTCGTGCAAGGCCGGACGATGGAGCGACGGTACGCGTTCGAGGCGGTGGCCGCGTTCCTGCGGGCGCTGGCCGGTCGTGAGCCGGTGCTGCTGGTCCTGGAGGATCTGCACGCCGCCGGGCCTGCCACCGTGGAGCTGCTGCACTACCTGGCCAGGCGGGTGTCGGGGGTGCGGCTGCTGGTCGTGGCGACGGCGCTCGTCGGGGAGTGCGGCGTGGGTGAGGCCTTGCGCGGGGTGGTGGAGGTGGTGCGTCCGGGGCTGCTGTCGGTGGCGGCGGTGAGGGAGCTGGCGGGGGAGGTGGAGCTGGCGGAGGAGGTGTATCGCCGTACGGGAGGGCAGCCGCAGCTCGTGGCCGCCCTGCTGGCCGACGCGCAGGGGGGCGAAGGCGAACGGCGGGTGGAGGCGGGCGGGCCGGAGGCGACCGGCACACCAGCGACGACGGGTGCACCGACAGCGGCGCGCGGGCCGGAGACGGTGGGCGGGCCGGAGACGGTGAGCGGACCGGAGACGGTGAGCGGACCGGAGACGGTGAGCGGACCGGAGACGGTGGGTGCACCGACAGCCGCGGGCGGGCTGGAGACGGTGGGCGGACCGATAGCCGCGGGCGGGTCGGAGGCGGTGGGTGGGCTGGTTTCTGAGGCGGTGCGGGCGGTCGTGCTCGGACGGTTGCGGGGGCTGGGCGAGCCGGTGATGCGGGTGTTGCGGGCGGCCAGCGTGATCCAAGGGCCGTTCGACCCGGTGGTGCTCGGCGAGGTGCTCGGGATGCCGCCGCAGGAGGTGGCCGGGCTGTGCGAGCGGGCTCTGGCGAGGGGGACGCTGGTGGTACGGGGCAGCAGGTACGAGTTCGCGGACACCCTGACCCGCGACGTCCTCCACGCCACGACCCCCGCCCCCACCCGAGCCGTCTACGAGCGCTGCGCCAGGGGCGACGGGCCTCAGGGCCAGGTCTTGGCCTCCGCCTCGAACACGGCGGGGTCGCTCTCCAAGGGCAGCACGCACATCAGGTGACCGCCAGGCGCACGCAGGACGCGGCACTCCAGCCACCGCGACACCTCCACGGCCCCGAGGCCGATGAGCCGCCGCGTCTCCGCCTCCACGTCGTCGCTCTCGATGTCGAGGTGGAAGCGGGGTTCGCCGTCCTCGATGGCCTGCACGGCCACGGCCAGGCCCGGCACCGCGCCGTGGAGCGAGGTGAACTGCTCCTCCGCGGGCAGCGGGCGGGCCGTGGCGCCCAGGGCGGCGGACCAGAAGGTCGCCGCGGCGCCGGCTTCGGAGGCGGGGGTGTCGATGAGGAGGGCGAAGACGCGGCTGCGGTGCATGAAGATCACACTAACGGGCTCAGGACCGGTCAACGCAGGGGTCCGGGAGCAGGACGGACGGGAGGGTGCTGTCCGGGTGCATGCGGAGAAGCTGGTACACCACGCCGCCGAGGCCGGGCAGGAGGGTGGGCGGGAAGGCGTCCCTGGCGAAGCCGCTGATCGGCCCGTACTCCTCCAGGCTGGAGAGGACGTGCGCGTCGAGGCGGCCCCGGTCGAGGCCGGGTTCGGACAGGCCGCGCGTGATCGCGTGGTCGAGGAGTTCCCAGGCGCCGAGGTCGCCGTGGCAGAGCGTGTGGTTCCAGCCCAGGCCGTCCGACCAGCAGGCGCGGGCCGCGCGCCGCACGACGTCGGCCCAGCGCGGGTCCGTGCCGAGGAGGTCGGTTGCGGCGATGCCGATGCCGGCGGCGCCGTGGCACCAGGCGGCGGCGGTGTCGTTCTCCTGGCGGATGTCGAGCCAGCCGTGCTTGCCGGGCGCGTACAGGGTCTCCTCGTGGGCGAAGGCGGCCTCGGCCGTGGCGGCGAACGTGGGGTCGCCGGTGGTCTGGGCGAGACGGGACAACGCCCAGCCGATGCCGGTGACGCCGTGCGCCAGGCCGCCGAGACCGTCGGGGAAGCCGGGGTTCGGCCACCAGGCGGTGCCGTCGCCCGTCCGTGCTCGGGCGACCAGGTGGTGGCCGATGGCGACGGCCAGTTCGGCCGCCTCATGCCCACCGCGATGTTCGGCCGCCCCGGGCCCGCCGTAGTGCTCGGCCAGCCGGAGCAGCGGGACCACCGCTCCGGCCGTCCCGGCGACCATGTCGAGCCGCAGGTCGTCGTCGGCCGGGGAGGAGGTCGTCAGGGCGGCGGCGATCTGCGGGACGAGGCTCGCCGCGCGAGCGCACGCCTCGTACCGGCCGACGGCTCCGAGCCTGTGCAGCAGCAGCCACCCCCAGATCCGCGACCCCAGCCCCAGGTAGCCACCCACCGGGTCGGGCCGCCGCGCCCCCACCCGCTCCGACGCCTGCTCGGCCGCCCGGTCCTCGACCTTGCGCAGCGTCCGCAACACGTCCGTCAGCAGGGACCGGAGCCCCGGCACAGGGTCGGCTCTGCCGCGTTCGGTCTCGTGCTGGTAGGCGGCCAGGAGCACCGCCACGCCGCTGATCCCGCCGTACAGGTCGAGGCCGAGCGGCAGCACCGCCCAGCCGGTCCGGTTGAGCACGGGCGCGATCCAGGTGGCGGTGCCGTCCTCGGCCCGCACCGCTGAGGCGGCCAGCCTGCGCATGATGCCGGACGCGAGCCGACGCCGGCGGCCGTCCAGGTCGTGTTTGTCCGGTTTGGACGGCAGCAGGCGGCGTTCGTCGGGCAGCCAGCCCTCGTTCAGATAGGCGCTGACCAGCGCGCACTGGATGACCTGCCGGTCCAGCGCCAGGTCGGCGGTGCGCCAGCGGTGCAGGGCCGCCTCGACGAGGTCCTGCTGGGGGCCCCAGGTGGTGCCGCGTGGCCCGGTGAGGCGGCCCTTGCGCGGCGTGGTGGCGAAGAACGGCACGTCCCCGTCCAGCAGCTCCTCGATCTCAGCCGCGATGACGGCGGGATCGTCCGGGCGGCCGGGCAGGTTGGCCGCCTGCCGGGCGAGCAGGGAGGCGGCGCGGCGGCGGGCGGCGGGCTCGTCGTGCAGCGCGCGCGGATGCCACAGCATGCGGCCCAGCTCCGCGTACGTCTCGGTGGAGCGCGGCACGACGCGGATCGGCAGGTCGGCGAACTGCGCCAGCAGCGGCTCCAGCTCCCCCGCCCGGTCCATCCGCCGCAGCCGCTCCGACAGCCCGCCGAACCCGGCGACGACCTCGTCCCAGTACGCGCCCAGCACCGGTTCGGGGCTGGGATGGTTGACCGCGGCCGGGATCGGCACCTCGGCGTGCTCGATCCTGGCCGCGTCGGTGCCGGCGTCCACGATGACGGGCACCTTGGGAGCGGGTTGCTGGCCGGGCAGCGAGCCGATGGCCGACGTGTCGACGCCGCGCCAGCCGAGCGCGAGGCCGCGTCCCGGCAGCAGGCCCGTGCCCAGCACCGACCCGCCGACCAGCAGCGCGGCCCGGTCGAGCGCGAGGCCGTATCCGGTGGGCTCGAACGGGGAGCGCGGGGTGAACAGGGTCTCGCAGTCGACCACGGTGGGCACGGGGCCGGCGGCGACGAGGTTCTCGGCGTGCAGGTCGCTGCCGCCGAGCAGGCGCATGACGGCCAGCCAGTGGCCGAGGTTGCGGTAGAAGACGCGCAGTTCCCGCTCGCCGTCGCAGTGGCGGTGCTGGACGTGCCTGGCCCAGCCGTAGCCGTCGCGGGACACGACGTCGGGGACGGTGATCCTGGCGGGCTCGTCCTTCAGGACGGACGCGAGCAGGCGGGCGAGGGCGATGTCCACGGCCACGGAGCGCGGCTTGTAGACGAGGACGCCTGAGGTGCAGGCCAGCATGGCGACGGTCTGACCGCCTCGGTGGCTGTCACCGGCGCCGAACGAGAGCGCGATCAACTCGCCCGTAGCGGTGGATGTGAGCGGGGCGAGGGCGGGGCGGTCGGCGGCGAAGCGGGTGGCCAGGGTGAGGGCCGCCGCGCACCTGCCCGCGATCACCCGTTCCAGGCGCGGCAGCAGCGTCGGGTAGTGCTCGGCGAGCGACTCCCAGTACGCCCGCTTCGACGCCCGCTCCTCCCACTCGCGCCAGCGGGCCCGCGGGTCCCGCCCGGTGAGCCGGCCGGTGATCCTGGCGGCGTTGAGCTCCAGGAGCAGGACCCGGTTGGTCTTGAGCCGCACCGTCTCCAGCGCGGACGTCTCGGCGGCGGCCCGGACGATCTCGCGTTCCGCCTCCGACAGGCCGCCGATCCGGCCGAGCTGGGCCGCGAGCCCGGCCAGAGCCGGTTCGAGCAGGCAGCCCAGCACGGCGGCGCTTATCGCGTCCTTGTGCATGTCGGCTCAGCAGCAGATCCGCGGGCGGGAGTCGGTGCACACGGTGCCGCAGACGGTGACCGCGGCGGGCTGCGCCCCGGCCTCGGTGGAGCCGAGGATCGCCTCCATCGTGATGTCGGACTCGGCGTAGTCGCCGCCGGCGAAGAGCGGCCCCGCGGGGCTGTCCCAGCCCTCGACGGGACGGGTGTCTCCGCGCCAGCCTGCCACGATCCGCTCGGCCAGTTCAGCGGTCATTGGGGCCATGTCTTCTTCCCTTCTGCGCTCCGGCCCTTCTCCGGGCGGGCCGGTCGTTTCCGGATGTTGCCAGGCGGCGTTGCGCATCCGTTGCGGTGAGCGATATGTCGCCTTGTGCGAAGTTTTGGTTTCGGAGCGTGTATAGACCGATGCGGAGCGGGTAGCGCCGAGGCATTGGCTCCTCGGAGGAGGAAACCGTGGATATCAACATCGGCCAGGGCCTCTCAGACGCCTGGCGGCAAATAGCGACGTTCGTCCCGAAGCTGATCGCGTTCCTGGTGATCCTGCTCATCGGGTGGATCGTGGCCAAGGCACTAGAGAAGATCGTCGACAAGGTGCTCGAACGGGTCGGCTTCGACCGCGCGGTGGAGCGCAGCGGCGTGCGCCGCTGGCTGGAGCGGAGCAAGTACGACGCGAGCAGCCTGCTCGCGAAGATCGTCTTCTATGCGATCCTGCTGGTCACCCTGCAGATAGCGTTCAACGTCTTCGGACCCAACCCGGTCTCGGCGCTCCTGGCAGGCGTGGTCGGCTGGCTGCCCAAGGCCCTCGTGGCCATCGTGATCATCGTGGTGGCCGGGGCGGTGGCCAAGGCCGTCAAGGACATCGTGGCCGGGATGCTCGGCGGGCTGTCGTACGGCCACTGGCTGGCGACCGCCGCGGCGGTGTTCATCTGGGCGCTGGGCATCATCGCGGCGCTCAACCAGATCGGCGTGGCCACCACCGTGACGACGCCGGTGCTGGTCACGGTGCTCGCCACCATCGGGGCCATCGCGGCGATCGGCATCGGGGGCGGGCTCGTGCGGCCCATGCAGCAGCGGTGGGAGCGCTGGCTGGGGCGGATCGAGCAGGAGGCCCCGCAGGCCAGGGCGCACGCGGAGGCGTACCAGCGGGGGCGTGAGGACGCCCGCGCCATGACGGACGAGACGGCGCCGATCAGGACGTCGCCGGCGGCCGGCGGGGCGCACCGCTCCGACATGCCTCCGGGCTGACGCGCCCCACGGCCGCCCAGGCGCGACACCCGCGCCTGGGCGTCCGGCGCCACAGGCAGAGCGTGCGGTGCCGGAGACAGGGCGCGCCACAGGCAGAGCGTGAGTGGCCCGGCCGCGTGTAAGGCCGGGCGGGGGTCGGCGGCGGGGTCAGGCTGGGTGGCCGTCGGCGAGGAGGTCGAGCTCGCGGGTGAGCCAGCACACCGCCGTCAGCCGCAACGACGCCGCGTCCGCCTCGCCGGTGAACGCCCACCCCCGATGCCGCAGCTCGTCCAGGAACCCGAGCAGGTAGTCGCCCAGCGTCTCCCGGTCGAGCGGGATGGCGTCACGCAGCACCGCCGCGTGCTGGTCGACCGCGGCCACCAGCCCCGGGTCACCGTCCATCCTGGCGAGCTGGGCGTCGCCCAGGGCGTGCATGAGCCAGCGCAGGGGCGAAGCCGCCCATCCCTCCTCGAAGACCACGCGCCAAGGTTAAAGCATGTCCCAAGGTCAACGGCCCGGGTCGAACGGCAGGCCGACGTAGTTCTCCGCCAGCGTCGTGGCCGCCGCCTCCGACGAGGTGACGTAGTCGAGGTAGGAGAGTTGCAGCCGCCGCGCGTACGGGTCGTCCTCCTCGAACGTGTGCAGCAGCGTCGTCATCCACCACGAGAAGTGCTGCGCCCGCCACACCCGCTTCAGGCAAGCGCCGGAGTAGCCGTCGAGCAACTCGGTGGAGCCGTTCTCGAAGTACGCGGCCAGCGCCGTGGTCAGCACGCGCACGTCGGCGACGGCCAGGTTGAGCCCCTTGGCCCCGGTGGGCGGGACGATGTGGGCGGCGTCCCCCGCCAGGTAGAGCCGCCCGTACTGCATGGGCTCGGCCACGAAGCCGCGCATCGGCGTGATGCCCCGCTCCATGATCTCGCCGGTGGCGAGCGTGAAGCCGGGCACGGTCTCCAGCCGGGTGCGCAGCTCGGCCCAGATGCGCTCGTCCGGCCAGTCCTCCAGCCGGGCGTCGGCGGGAACTTGCAGGTAGAAGCGGCTGACGGTGGGTGAGCGCATGCTGTGCAGGGCGAAGCCGCGCTCGGTCCTGGCGTAGATGAGCTCTTCCGAGGACGGCGCCACGCGCGCGAGGATGCCGAGCCAGGCGAACGGATAATCCCGCTCGAACACGCTCAGAACGCCGTCGGGGATGGCCGGCCTGGACACCCCGTGGAAGCCGTCGCAGCCCGCGATGACGTCGCAGTCGAGCCGCTCGCCGCCGAACGTCACGTACGGCTGCGACTCCAGGTCGTGCAGCGCCACGTCCTCGACCTCGAAGCGGACGTCGCCGCCCGCCGCCAGCCTGGCCGCGATCAGATCCTTGACCACTTCCTGCTGCCCGTACACGGTGATCGCCCGCCCCGGCACCAGCTTCTCGAACGGGATGCGGTGCCCCGCGCCGCCGTACCTCAGCTCGATGCCGTGGTGCGGCAGCCCCTCGCGCAGCATGCGCTCGCCCACGCCGGCCTCGACCAGCGTGTCCACCGTGCCCTGCTCCAGCACCCCGGCGCGGACGCGGCGCTCGACGTAGTCGCGGCTGCGCTTCTCCAGCACCACCGAGGAGATGCCGCGCAGGTGGAGCAGGTGTGACAGAAGCAGACCAGCGGGGCCCGCCCCGATGATCCCGACCTGAGTTCGCATGAAGGAAGCATCCAGCCTTGACCAGGTTTTAGCCGAGAGGCCCCTTCCGCTGAGTGGAAAATCCCTACAGGATGGCGACATGTCCGGTGGAGCCCGCGAGCCGGGGCGCTCGGTGACGTCCAAGGTGCTGGCCATCCTCGGCGCGTTCGACGCGGCGCGCCCGCAGCTCACGCTCACCGAGCTGGCGGCGCGCAGCGGCGTGCCGCTGAGCACGGCGCACCGGCTGGTCGGCGAGCTGGAGGAGTGGCGGGCGCTCAGCCGCTCCCCCGACGGGCGGCTGCGGGTGGGGCCGCGGCTGTGGGAGCTGGGCCAGCTCGCGCCGAACCGGCTGCAGGAGCTGGCGCATCCGTGGCTGCAGGAGCTTTTCGGGTCCACGGGTGAGAACGTGCACCTCGCGGTCAGGGACGGCCTTGAGGTGCTGTACGTGGACAAGGTGTACGGCAGGCGGGCCGTGCCCATCGTGTCCAGGATCGGCGGGCGGCTGCCGATGCATCCGACGGGCGTGGGCAAGGCGCTGCTGGCGTACGAGCCGGACTGGTTCGTCAAGTCCTACCTGGCGCGCAAGCTCGAACGGCCCACGACGCACACCATCGTCGAGCCGGGCCGGCTGGCCAGGGAGCTAGCGGCGGTGCGGGCGCAGGGGTACGCGCTGACGTACGAGGAGATGACGCCCGGCTCGTGCTCGGCCGCCGCCCCGGTCCTGGTGGACGGGCGGCCGGTGGCGGCCCTGGGCATCGTGCTGTCCTCGCGGCGGGCCCGCGAGCTGCCCCGCCTGGTGGAGCCGCTGCGCGCCGCCGCCAGAGGCATCGCCGCCTCATACGGTGGCTAGTCGCCCAGTTTCTGGATGCGGTCCTTGAAGAGGGTGGTCGCGATGGCCGCCTTGTGCGGCTGCCCCTTGAGGAACGCCTGGGCGAAGCTCTTGGCCTGGTCGTAGGAGACCTTCCCCGGCATGGGCGGCTCGTTCGGGTTGACGTCCACGTCCACCAGAGCGGGCCCGTCGTGGGCGAGCGCCTGCCCGATCGCGTGCGCCACGTCCTCCGACTTGGTCACCTTGGCCCCGAACCCGCCGCACGACCGCGCCCAGGCCGAGAAGTCGGCCTCGGGCTGGGGGTACCGAACGCCGTGCTCCGGGTAGCCGAGCACCATCTGCTCCCAGAGGATCTGCCCGAGCGAGTTGTTGTTGTTGATGACCACCTTGACCGGCAGCCGGTGCTGCACCGCGGTGAGGAACTCGGCCATCAGCATGGAGAAGCCGCCGTCCCCGACGTAGGCGATGACCTGCCGCCCGGGGAAGGCGTGCTGCATGGCGATGGCGTACGGCAGGCCGGGCGCCATCGTGGCCAGCGTGCCGGAGAGGTAGAACTCGCGCCCGCCGCGGATCGTCCAGTGCCGGGCGGCCCAGGTGGCGATGGTGCCGCTGTCGCAGGTCATGATGGCGTCGTCGGTGGCCAGGTCGTCCAGGATGGACATGACGTACTGCGGGGCGATGGGGTCGCGGTCGGGGTTCTCCAGGGACTCCATGTCGGAGCGCCACTTGGCCATCATCTTCTGATATTTCGTCAGATGGCTGTTGTCCTCCCGGGGGTGCAGCAGCGGCAGCAGCGCCCGCAGGCCCTCCTTGGCGTCGCACACGACCGGCACGTCCGTCGCGATGCGCGCGCCCGCCCGCGTCGGGTCCGCCTCGAACTGCACGACCCGCGTGTCACGCACCTCCGGCAGGAACTTGGAGTAGGGGAAGTTCGTGCCCACCATGAACAGCACGTCCGCCTCGTCCATCAGCTCCTCGCTCGGCCGGGTGCCGAGCAGCCCGAGCCCGCCCGTCGTGTACGGCGAGTCGTCGGGGATGACCGCCTTGCCGGGCAGCGTCTTGACCACGGGCGCCCCGAGCGCCTGGGCCACGGCCAGCACCTCTTCCCTGGCGTGCAGCGCGCCCTGCCCGACCAGCATGGCGGGCCGTTCGGCCCGGTTGAGCACCTCGGCCGCCCACTCGACGTCCTCCTGCCGGGGGGTGCCGGACGGCTGCAGGTAGACGGGCGCCGTCTGCGGCGCGCGCACGGGGGCCACGCTCTTGTACGGGTCCGCGCCCGCCTCCGCCACCTGGATGTCGTTGGGCAGCGTGAGATGGGAGACGCCGCGCCGCGCGTACGACGTGCGGATCGCCAGGTCCACCAGCGAGGGAAGCTGCGCCGGGTTCGTCACCATCATGTTGTACTCGGCCACGTCGGCGAACAGCTTGTCCAGGTGGACCTCCTGCTGGTAGCCGGTGCCCAGCACGGACGTCTCCTGCATGCCGGTGATCGCCAGCACGGGCACGTGGTCGAGCTTGGCGTCGTACAGGCCGTTCAGCAGGTGGATGCCGCCGGGGCCCGAGGTGGCCAGGCACACGCCGATGCGCCCGGTGGCCTTGGCGTATCCGGTGGCCATGAACGCGGCGGCCTCCTCGTGGTGGACGAGGACGAACCGCACCCGGTCGCGATGGCGCCGCAGCCCTTCCATGATGCCGTTGATGCCGTCGCCCGGCAGACCGAAGACGGTGTCCACGCCCCATGCCGCGAGCCGTTCGATCAGGGATTCGGATGCGATTCGAGCCATGTGTGCGGCCCTACCCCGCTCCGCCGTACGCAGACGCGGGAGCGGAATTCATTGACATTTCTCGAATGTGGCGGGTAGGGGACCCCGCATGCGCATTCTGGTCACGGGAGCCACCGGCACGCTGGGCGGGGCACTGGTGCCCGCGCTGCTCAAGGCGGGTCACGAGGTGCGGGCGCTGAGCCGTACCAAACGGGACGACCGCGGCAACGTGGAGTGGGTGTGGGGCGACCTCATCTCCGGCAACGGCGTCAGGGAGGCGCTCGGCGGGGTGGACGCGATCGCGCACCTGGCCACCAGCGGCCGCAAGGGGCGCGGCGCGGTGGACGTGCCCGGCACCAGGACGCTGCTGATCCTGGCGCGCGCGGCGGGCGTGCCGCACGTGCTGTTCACCTCGATGGCAGGCGCCGACCGCGCCCCTTACGGGCATCTGCGTCACAAGCTGCAGGCCGAGCGGATGGTCGCGGAGAGCGGGCTCGGCTGGACGATCCTCCGCGCCACCCCGTTCCACCAGTGGCTGAACCGGCGGCTGAGCGACTACGCGTCACTGCCCGCGCTGGCCGTGGACCGGTCGCTGCCGTGGCAGCCGGTGCACACGGGCGAGGTGGCCACGCGCGCGGCGGCCCTGCTCAGCGCGGGTCCCGCGAACCGGGCGATCGAGTACGGCGGGCCGCAGATCCTGAACACCGAGGACCTGGTCAGGACCTGGCTGCGGGCGCGCGGCCTGCGCCGCCCCTGCCTGTCCGTGCGCTATCCGGGCCGCCTGTACGGGGCGCAGCGCGCGGGCCTCCTCACCACGGACGCGGCCCCGAAGGGCGAGATCTCCTGGCACGACTACCTGGTGCCACCGGCGCCCGTCCTGTCGGACGATTTCGCCTCCGAGCACACCGCCTCTCCCACGAGCCCGGCCACGCAGCCGGAGCAGGACCCTGACCTGCGCGTATACGGGGGCGACGAAGGGTACGAACGCCCGACACGAAGCTAGCCGTACGCCCAGTTTTATTACACTTCGCCGACTTGTTGCTTTCTGTCTGTTATTAGAAGATGTGTCCGGTGATGAGAGGCATCCCGCTGACCGAGGACTTCGCCAACGGCGGGGTCTCCTTCTGGTACCGGCAGATCGGCCTGCCCTTGCGGCGGCCCGCGCTGCCAGGGCCGCGCGAGTACGACGTCGCCATCGTCGGCGGCGGCTACACCGGCCTGTGGACCGCGTACTACCTCAAGCAGGCCGACCCCGGCCTGCGGATCGCGATCCTGGAGAAGGAGTTCGCCGGGTTCGGCGCGTCGGGACGCAACGGCGGGTGGCTCTCGGCCGAGTTCGCCGGGTCACGCAAGCGGCACGCCAAGGCGCGCGGCAGGCAGGCCATGATCGACCTGCAGCGGGCGATGTTCCGAGCCGTGGACGAGGTCATCGAGGTCACCCAGGCCGAAGGCATCGACGCCGACGTGCACAAGGGCGGCCTCATCCACGTCGCCACCAACCCGGCCCAGCGCCGCCGCCTGCGCGACGGCGTCGCCGACCTGCGCGCCTGGGGCTACGGCGAGGACGACGTGCGGCTGCTCGGCCGCGACGAACAGCGCGAACGCGTGCAGGTCGCCGGAGCCCTGGAGGCGTCCTACTCACCCCACTGCGCCCGCATCCAGCCCGCCAAACTGGCCGTCGGGCTGGCCGCCGCCGTGGAACGGCTCGGCGTGGACATCTTCGAGAACACCACCGTCACCGAGATCCGGCCCCGCCAGCAGGGCAAGGCGTCGGCGCTCACCACGCGCGGCGTCGTCACCGCCGACTACGTCATCCGCGCCACCGAAGGCTTCACCGCCAGCCTCGCCGGCCAGCACCGGCAGTGGCTGCCCATGAACAGCTCCATGATCGTCACCGAGCCGCTGCCCGCCGACGTGTGGAAGCACATCGGCTGGCAGGGCAACGAACTGCTGGAGGACGAGGCCCACGCCTACGTCTACATCCAGCGCACCGCCGACGACCGCATCGCCATCGGCGGGCGCGGCGTCCCCTACCGCTTCGGCTCCCGCACCGACCGGCGCGGCGCCACCCAGGCGCGGACCGTCGCCCTGCTGTGGCGCATGCTCGTCAAGCTCTTCCCCGCCGCCGCCGACGTCCGCGTCCAGCACGCGTGGTGCGGGGTGCTGGCCGTGCCGCGCGACTGGTGCTCCACCGTGCACCTCGACCACGCCAGCGGCCTCGGCTGGGCCGGCGGCTACGTCGGCAGCGGCGTCACCACCACCAACCTGGCCGGCCGCACCCTGCGCGACCTGGTGCTGCGGCGCGAGAGCGAGCTGACCGGGCTGCCGTGGGTGGGGCGGCAGGTGCGGCAGTGGGAGCCCGAGCCGCTGCGGTGGGCGGGGGTGCAGCTCATCTACGCGCTGTTCCGGGCCGCCGACCGGCACGAGAACGAGCGGATCGCCACGACGTCGGCCTACGCCCGGCTGGCGAACCTGATCTCAGGACGCTGAACCCCTCGCCACCTCACACGCTCGGCGTCAGGCGATCGGCGGCGTCGGCGGGGGCGACGTGCATCACCGCGCGCTGGGTCTCCCAGCCTGGGGTCGCATCGCCGATCGTGTGAAGGGCGGAACGGAGGAAGCACAGAGCTCTGACCATCGCGTCAGCCGGGTCGTCGGCTTCCGCGACCATCTGGACGTCCACGATTCCTGTGGCCAGCGTGGCGGCGAGATCGGGATCCTCGATCGCGGGATCCGTGTCCTCCAGGTCGAGCAGGGCGGTCATCAGCTCGTCCAGGCGCTCGTCGAAACGCTCGAGATCGCCGCCGTACTGGATCTGCTGGATCGTCAGGTACTTCATGGCGTCTCCTCGTCGTTCCAGCAGGTGACTCTGCCCAGTTGCGCAAGCAGGTTGCGCCGGTAGTTGTTGCCCGACGGAGTACATTTCACGGTCTTCATATGCGAGCCGCAAGGGCATTTCATGCTGTAGTACTTCTTACCCTTGCTGACGCTCCAGCCCTTCCTTTCGGCCGCCGCCAGTACTTCTTCCAGCTCTTTGATCGGATGCCGCGGTCTTACCACGTTGCCCCGCCTATCGACAGCTTGAGTCTATGGACCGGCCTTGCCCCCGATGAGACCGCTGTCGATAAGGCTTTCACAGAACGTAACAAGTTGCTCACGAATTGCAATAGTCGGCGTCACGTCACGGACGTTCGCCGCGCCCCCAGGGGTCGTAGTCGACCTCCAGCGGCTCCTGGGCCGGCCGCTCCCCCTCCGGGACGTGCTGCAGGTTCACCCGGATGCGGTACCACACGCTGCTCCGCCCCCGCATGCCGTCGACCAGCACATCGGCCGCCTCCAGCCGGGCGGCCACCTCGGGATGGCGGGCCTTCCACCGCTCGAACCCCGCCATCGCCTCGTCCTTGTGCTCCGCCCTGGCGATCTCGATCACCGGCATCGTCTGCTGCCTGCGCCCGCTCCCCTTCGGCGGCTTCGGCGCCGGGCCCAGCTCCTCGGCCAGCTCAAGCAGCCCGTCGAGCGAGCCCGGGTGCAGGTCCATGTCCTCCCACGGGTCGCCGCGCTCGGCCAGCCGCCGCGGCACGGTCTCGACGGTGAACGTCTCGGGACGGCAGCCCGGCACCTCGTCCCAGGTCAGCGGGGTGGACACGCGGGCGTCGGGCACCGCGCGGACGGAGTAGGCGGAGGCCACCGTGCGGTCGTAGGCGTTCTGGTTGAAGTCCACGAACACGCCGTGCCGCTCCTCCTTCCACCACCGGCTGGTGGCCAGGTCGGGGGCGCGCCGCTCCACCTCGCGGGCCACCGTCTCGGCCGCCTTGCGCACCTTGGCGAACGGCCAGCGCCGCTCGATGCGGGCGTAGACGTGGAAGCCGCGCGAACCGGACGTCTTCGGCCAGGCCACCAGCCCGTGATCGGCCAGCACCTCCCTGGCCACCTCCGCCGTGCGCAGCACGTCGGCCCACTCGACGCCCGGCACCGGATCGAGGTCGATGCGCAGCTCGTCGGGCCTGGACAGGTCGTCGGAGCGCACCGGGTGCGGGTTGAGGTCGACGCAGCCGAGGTTGACCACCCACAGGAGCTGCGCCAGGTCGGTGCAGACCACCTCCTCGGCGCTCAGCCCCGACCGGTACTTCAGCTCGGCCACCTCGATCCAGTCGGGCCGCTTGGCCGGGGCCCGCTTCTGGAAGAACGCCTCCTGCTCGATGCCGTGCACGAACCGCTTGAGCACCATCGGCCGCCCGTGCACGCCGCGCAGCGCGGCCTCGCCGACGGCCTGGTAGAACCGGATCAGGTCGAGCTTGGTGTGACCGGTCTGCGGGAAGACGACCTTCTCAGGGCTGGTGATGCGGACCTCGCGCCCGGCGACCTCGATGTCAGGCATGAAGGTCACGATACGCGGGCCGACCGACAACCCCAGGGAAGGATGATCAGCCTTCTTCGGAGAAGGAGCCGTGGCGGCCGGCGCCCGCCGCGAAGCGGGCCGCCCCCTCCGACGCGTCCGGCAGCGACACGAGCCCGTGGCGCAGCTCGTTCCGCATCGCCTCGCCCTCCTCCAGCCCGTCCTGCTCCAGCGCCGACATGCGGTCCCCGCGCAGGCACTCCTGCGGGAACCTCGCCAGCTCCCCCGCCAGCGCCTCCGCGTGCCGCCGCGCGGTACCGCCGGGCACGAGCCGGTTGGCCAGCCCCCACGCGTACGCCTCCGGCGCCTCGACGGGCCGGCCCGTGAGGATCATGTCCATGGCCCTGGAGGCGCCGATGAGCCGCGGCAGCCGTACGGTGCCGCCGTCGATGAGCGGCACCCCCCACCGCCGGCAGAACACCCCGAACACCGCGTCCTCCTCAGCCACCCGCAGGTCGCACCAGAGCGCCAGCTCCAGCCCGCCCGCGACGGCGTGCCCGGAGACGGCGGCGATGACGGGCTTGGTCAGGCGCAGCCGGGTCGGCCCCATCGGCCCGTCGCCCTCCTCGCCGACGTGGTTGTCGAGCGTCTTGAGGTCGGCGCCGGCGCAGAACGTGCCGCCCTCGCCCCACAGCACCGCCACGGCGGCGTCGGAGCACTCGAAGTCACGGAACGCCTCCGTCAGCGCGTCGGCGGTCTTGCGGTCGACGGCGTTGCGCGCCTCCGGCCTGCTGATCACCACGGTGGTGACCGGGCCCTGGCGCTCCACGCGTACGGTCATGCGACCCTCCTCGGGGGAACATGCGGCGATTCGCCTCGGGGACGTGCAGAGCGTACGTCGATGCGGGAGTACGGGCCAGCGACAGCCATGCGGTCACTCACCTGGGAAGATCGAACTTACGCGCCGGTCGGCCGCCTCGATCATCGAACTTCGCCCTGCATGATCTGCTCGAAGAGGCATCCAGCGGCGGCGGGCGACGTCCACGCGGTCTCTCGGACGGTTCCCACAGTGCGATCGGTACGGCGAACGAAGCCCAGACCGGCGGCGGCACACAGCTCATACGTCGTTTCCCGGCACTCACAGGTATGCGAGACGACCCGTACGCGCGGCGCCCGGCGAGTGAGCGCATACCAGGTCAGCTTTACGTGATCTGGCCGAGGTGGGTCAACGTGGGGGCCGTGGAAGTCCGGAATCTCGCTCATGCCAGGCAGCCCTTCGCAAGGGGCATCTCGAACCAGACGATCCGGCCGAACCAGTGCCTCCTCACTCCCCACCTCGCCATGGCCGCCACAAGCTGCAGTCCTCTTCCACTGGCTTGCCGTGGCTCATGGCGGAGCTGTGGACCCGACCACCATCCTTGATCTCTGACCTCGCATCGGATGCGGTCCTCGCCGAGCCAGACGCGAACGTGAAAAGATCCGCGTCTCCGACGGCCCGAAAAAGTGTGTTCGATCGCGTTGGCGGAAAGTTCCGAGACCAGGAGCCGCACATCGTACAGCAGAGCGCCATCCGCAGCGGCTCCAGGCAACTCCTTCGCGAGCAGGTGAGCAGCGAAGCTTCTCACATCTCGGACATTCTCCGGGCGTCCGGGAAAACGCCTTTCGCCGACACACCGCATATCGGTCCCGATTGTCGCGACATTTCCCACTATCACGCCTCTCTTCTCAGCTCGCCGCGTATCACCGCTGGTCATGCCTGGCCCTGGCATAGGAATCACGACGCCTCGGACCCGTCGGTTTTCACTACAAAGGGTGGCCATAACGGGCTACGTTGTGTGGTGAATCGATCCCAGAGCAGTCCCAGACTTTCGCTGGCACCAAGCCAGCCAAGCTGGAATAGCGTGGCTACCGGGAGCAGCGATGCCAGCACCCAAGGAACTCGATCCGACTGCAGGTCCAGCAGCACGTTTCGGTGCAGACCTACGCAAATATCGATATGCCGCCAAGTTGACCCAAGCGCAGCTCGCCGCACGCATCGGCTACAGCAAGAGCCGTATCGGGAACGTGGAACGCGGAGACGAGAACCCCACTCGCGAACTGATCGGACTCTGTGAGAAGGCTCTGGGCCTGGATGGCGTCCTGCTGGCCCAGTGGCCCGCCATAAGCGGCGATCGCATACCCGAGTGGTACCGCCCGTGGCCACCGATCGAGCGGAGGGCCGATCACATCATCAGCGTCGCCCCGCTGATCGTGCCGGGGCTGGCACAGACCGAGGAATATGCCCGCGCAATGTTCGCCGGGGAGCCGGACGCCACGCCGCACCAGATAGAAGAGGCCGTCCAAGCCCGGCTGGAGCGGCAGACCATCTTCAACCGGCCTTCACCACCTCAGTACCTTGCCGTCATGGATGAAGGCATCCTGTATCGTCCCATTGGGGATGATTCAGTGACCCGCCGTCAACTGGAACACCTGATCGCCATGGCCGAGCACAACTGGTTCAGCGTCCAACTCCTTCCCTACGAGGCCTTGTGCACAGCGGTGCTGGTGGGTCCGGTAGTGCTCGCCCGGGAGAACGGCGTGCCCATCGCCGCGTACGTCGAATCCGCCCTCCACGGCCGCGTCATCGACAGGCCTGACGAGATCAAGCGGCTCGTGAGCCGACTCGAATGCGTGCGTACGGCGGCGCTTCCCGAGTACCTGTCAGTTCAGCGAATCAAGGCGAGAGCGGCGACATGGAGTTAAGTGAAAGCCTGAGAAGGGAAATCGCGGATTCCAGCGGATGGGTCACCGCGTCAAGCGGTCAGGGCGGCGAATGCCTGGAAGCCAAGCATCTGTCCGACGGCCGTATCGCGTTGCGCGATACCGAGCAACCAGATGCCGAGCCGTGGGTGATCCGCCGGGCCGTCTGGGACAGGTTCGTAGCGGGCGCGAAAGGCGGCATCTTCGACTTCTAGGTCGGGGACGACTCAGCGTCCGTCTTCTGGTCCCGATTCTGTCGCCCTCCCTTGCTATAGATGAGCGCCATCGTCCGACACGACAACGGGACAGGGTGGCCGATGGACGCTTGGGCTCGACTCAGCGAGGACGACGAGCGGGAGTTCGCGCGGCTCGACGCGGCCTTCGAGGCCGGTGAGGAGCTGATCGACGAGGGCGGTGCGGAGTTCGGGACGTGGGCGCACGTCAGGTTCTGCGCGGAGCCGGCCGATGAGCGGCGGCGGGCGCTGGTGGAGCAGGCGGCCTCGGACGAGCAGGAGTGGGACAGGATCACGGTCACCGGTCTGTGGCGGGTGTCGGCTTACACGCGGCATTCGGGGCACGCGGACGAGGCCGCGTTCTACCGGGTGCCGCTGGCCGCCGCCGCCTCGCTCCCCTACGCCGAGCGGCGGCTCGCCCTGCGCTGGTGGGCGCCCGATCCGTTGCGCCGCTATCACGAGCGGTTGTGGGAGGTCATCGGCGATCAGGTGACGGCGCTGCTCACCGAGCCGGAGACGGCCGGCCCCGCCGAGGCGGTCCGCAACGTGGTGTGGGAGGAGGACCGATTCTCGGCCCTGATGGCCGGCGAGTTCGCGACGCGGCTCGGCAGCCCGGACGTGCTGCCGCTGCTGCGCCACTGGGCCACGGCCACCACCGCCAGGCCCAGCGCCAGGTGGCTGGCCAAGGCCGCGGCCCTGCTCGGGGACGCCGCCCTCGATCTGATCCCCGACGTGCTGCAAGCTCTGGAGGCCCATCGGGAGGCGACGCTGCCCGCCCCGTACTCGCGGGGCGAGCGCACGGAGACGGTCTTCCTGCGGGAGCGCACCGCCACGACGTTACGCGGCCTGATCTGGACCTGCGAGCTGATCGACGAGCCGTGGGTGACGCCGCTGCTCGGCGACGTGGCCGTCACCACGGGCACGGGCATCGGCGGCTCGGGCGCGAACGCGCGCAGCGAGCTGCTGGCCAACGCCGCGATCGGGGTGCTGTCCAGGCGCGGCGGCCTGGAGGTGGTGGCGCAGCTCGCCCGCGTGCAGGCGAAGGTCCGCAAGAAGACGATCCTGGCCGCGGTGGATCGCACGCTGAACGAGGTGGCCGGGCAGGCGGGGCTCTCCCCCGAGCAACTGCTGGACCGCACGGTGCCCACGTTCGGGCTCGGCCCCGGCGGCACCCGTACCGAGCAGGGGCTGTGCCTGTCGCTGGACGGACGGATCACCTTCGAGGGCCGCAAGACCATCCCCAAGACGGTGGACAAGGAGTTGCTGGCGGAGTTCAGGGCCACCGCCAAGGAGCTGAAGCAGGTTGTGCCGGCGGAGCGGTTCCGGGTGGAGCGGGCGCTCGCGACCGAGCGGATCTGGCGCTGGCGGGACGTGTGCGAGCACTTCCTCGACCACCCGGTCACCGGCGCGCTTGCCCGCGGCCTGATCTGGGAGATCCTCCAGGGCCCCGCCGGGCTGCCGATCGAGGGGGGCCAGGGATGGGCGCTGACCGATCCGGCGGGCCGCCGCATCCAGCCGTCCCCCGACACGCCCGTCCTGCTGTGGCATCCCATCGCGCACACCGTCGAGGAGGTGCGGGGCTGGCGTGACCACCTCATCGCCAACGACCTGCGTCAGCCGTTCAAGCAGGCCTTCCGCGAGGTCTACCTGCTCACCCCGGCCGAGGAGCGGACGCGCGACCACTCGCGCCGCTTCGCCCGCCACCTGCTGCGCTACGGCCAGGCCAAGGCGCTGCTGACCGGCCGCGGCTGGACCGGCATGTCGCTGGGCCACTGGGGCTGGGAGTACGGCTCCCACGAGGCGGAGGCCACCAAGGAGCTGCCCGGCGGGCTGACCGCCCACTGGGATTTCCACCTGGACGAGGACTCCTTCGACCGTGACGGCGGTGGCACGGCGTCGATCTGCGTCAGCGGCGACCTCCGCTTCCGCTCGGAGGGGCGCGTCGTGCCGCTGGCCGAGGTGCCGCCGCTGACGCTGTCGGAGGTGCTGCGCGACGCCGACCTGGCCGTGGGCGTCACCTCCACGGGGCTGGATCCGGAGGGGCACGGCGAGTACTGGGAGTCGTACGGCTTCGGCGACCTCAGCGAGTCGGCCGAGGTGCGCCGCGACGCGCTGTCCCGGCTGCTGCCCCGCCTGTCCATCGCCGGCCGGTGCACGCTGGACGGCCGGTTCCTGCACGTCAAGGGCGAGCTGCGGACGTACAAGATCCATCTGGGGTCGGGCAACATCCTGATGGAGCCCAACGACGCCTATCTGTGCATCGTCCCTGGCGGTGGCGGCGACCAGGTGTTCCTGCCGTTCGAGGAGGACGGCGGCATGCTGTCGCTCATCCTGTCGAAGGCGTTCCTGCTGGCCGCCGACACCGAGATCACGGACCCGTCGATCACCCGTCAGATTCGCTGAAGGCGCCCGCTACCAGCTCGTCGAAGGGGTCGTCGGCGGGGCGGTCGATGCCGCGCAGCGGGCCCTGGTCCACCAGGTGCGCCTCGGCGTACAGGCGGGCCACGAGCGCCTTGCGGCCGTCGTCGAGCCCCCACGTGGCCTGGTTCTCCAGCAGCGCGGCGGCGTAGACGTCGGCCATGAACTGGGCCAGCGGGTAGAGCCGCGCCTCGGCCGTCGGGTGGTCCAGGGCGGACCACGCCTCGATGGCCTTGGTGAGGTCGTCGACGCGGGCCCGCACCAGGTCGGAGGTGGCCAGGGCGCGCAGGTGGTCGAGGAAGGGGAGGTGGGCGCGTTCCTTGAGCATGGCGCGCCGCACGTCCAGGCAGAGGATGTTGTCGCCGCCCTCCCAGATCGGGTTGACCTGCGCGTCGCGCAGCAGCCGGGCCACCGGCCACTGCTCGATGTAGCCGTTGCCGCCGTGCACCTCGACGGCGTCGCCGGCGGCGGTCACGCCGAGCCGGGCGGCGCGCAGTTTGATCAGGGCGGGCGCCAGGCGCAGCCGGGGGCCGACGTGTCCGTCGAACACCATCGCCTGCGCGGCCTCGACCTCGACGATCAGCTCGCTGAGCTTGCGCCGCATGAGCGGCTGTTCGGCGAGGGGCCGACCGAACGCCTCGCGGGCGCGGGCGTAGCAGAGGGCTTCGACGAGCGCGCGCCTGGCCACGCCGACGCCCATCATGGCGACGCCGAGCCGGGAGGCGTTGGTGAGCTTCATCATGGTGCCGAGGCCCGAGCCGGAGCCCTGCCCGGCCAGCAGGAACGCCTCCGCGCCGGTCAGCTCGACCTCGGCGGAGGCGACGGACCTGGTGCCGAGCTTGTCCTTGAGCCTGCGGATGCGCACCCCGTTGCGGCTGCCGTCGCGCCGCTCCCACAGCACCAGGAACGGCGCCACGGCCCCGTCCGGCAGCCTGGCCAGCACGACGAAGGCGGAGCCGTTGGCGTTGGAGGCGAACCACTTGTAGCCGGTGAGCAGCCACGCGTCGCCCGCGGGCACCGCCTCGGTCTCCAGGGCGGCCAGGTCGGAGCCGCCGGTGCGCTCGGTGAAGAGCTGCGCGGCCTCGCCCGAGTAGTAGCCGTCGGCGAAGATCTCCCGCACCCGATCGCGTACGTCCGGAGGCGCGTGCTTCTCGGCGAGGGAGACCACCATGTCGCCGCCTGTGCCGAGCGCGCAGCCCATCCCGATGTCGGCCTGGTCGAGCAGGTACGTCCAGGCGGCGCCCAGCGCGGCGGGGTCTGCCCCGCTAGCGCGGGCCTGTCCGGCGAAGGAGGGGGAGGTGAAGTTGTCGGCCATGAGCGCCTGGCGGGCGGTGTGGAACGACGGCGGCATGACGACCTGACTGACGTCTCTGCCCCACTTGTCGTACTTCTCCAGCCGTGGCGGGTGGCGATCGGTCTCCTCGGCGCACTCGGCGACGAGGCCGCCCATGAGCCCGCCCAGCCGGTCGAGGTGCGGCTGCGCCCAGGCGAAGCCGTCACCCAGGTGCCGCCGCATGAGCAGGCGGAGCGTGGGGTCGCAGCGCCACCAGTTGCGCCCTGCCGCGCCTTGGTAGGCCTCGGTGGCGTAGCGGTCGCTGCGGTCGAACGGTTCGATGAGATACCGGCCCATACCGGCGAGTGTTACATATAATCGACACGCGATGGAAGAGCGTAATGGTAAGACTCTGAGCGCGCGGTCGGCGGTGCTGAGCGCGCTGCTGGGCAGCCACCCGCCCCGGCTGCCCGCCCGCCACCTGGTGCGCATCGGCGCGTTGTTCGGCATCGCGGAGGGCACGGTCAGGGTGGCGCTGTCGCGCATGGTCGCGGCCGGCGACCTGCTGCAGGCCGACGGGCAGTACACGCTGTCGCAGCGGCTCGTGGAGCGCCAGGCCAGGCAGGACGAGAGCCTCCACCCGCACACGAAGCCATGGGACGGCACGTGGGAGGTGGCCGTGGTGACGGCCGAGCGGCGCGCGCCCGCCGACCGGGCCGCGTTCCGGCACACGATGAGCGCGCTGCGCCTGGCCGAGCTGCGCGAGGGCACCTGGCTGCGCCCGGCGAACCTGGTGCGGGCCTGGCCGGAGATCGTCACGGCGCAGTGCACGCTGATCGACGGCCGCCCGCACGGCGACCCCACGCCGCTGCTGTGGGACCTGGACGGCTGGGCGGCCGAGGCACGCCGCCTGGAACGGGCCCTCGGCAACACGGAAGGGCTGGCCGAGGGCTTCCTGGTGCTGGCCGCCGTGCTGCGCCACCTGCTGGCCGACCCGCTGCTGCCCGACGAATTGCTGCCGGACGGCTGGCCGGGCGCCGGGCTACGAGCCCGCCACGACGCCTTCGACCACCGTTACCGGGAGGTGCTCCAGGAGCATCTCAGAGGCTGACGGCGAAGATCGTCCGCTTGTTCCTGAACTCGGTGACGCTCCACAGCTTGCCGTCCTGCACGGTCAGGTCCTCGGGGCCGATCGGGAACGGCCTGACCTCCGGCTCCTCGCCCTTGTGGACCAGCAGCTTGCCGTTGGCGCTCGCGCCGGCCGACTGGCTCAGGTACCAGGCGTCGCGGTACGACGTCGCGCCCTGGATCTTGGGGTGCCCCATGACGAACGCGTCCACGGGCTCCCCGCCCTCCAGGTCGAGGTTCCAGCGCCCCACCCACCCGTCGGGGCGCGTCTCCTCGTACTGCCCGGTGATGAGCCGCGGCGTGTCGCCGCTGCGGTCGATCGACACGAACGAGAACCGCGGCCCTTCCTGCGCCACCGTCCAGGCGTCGGTCTGCGGCACGATGTAGCGGTAGCCGAAGGCGTGCAGCCTGCCGCCGTGCCGGCCGACGCGCTTGCCGTCGCCCAGGTCGTTCTGGGCGGTGCGCAGGTCGAGCAGGTTGTTCAGGTCGAAGACGCGCAGCCCGCGCGTGGTGTCGGCGACGTAGAGCAGGTCGCCGTAGCAGGCGATGCCGCCGGCGTGGATGTTGATCGGCCCGTACGAGCCGTCCGGCTTGGCCTGCACCAGCAGCGCGTGCTGGTACTTCAGCGACTTGGGGCTGAGGAACGACACCCTGATGCCCCGCTCGCCCGCCTCCGGCTTGAAGTACCAGCTCACCAGGAACGCGGGGATCCCGATGTTGCCGGAGTCCTCGCTGCCGGTCAGGCCCTGCGGGTACCAGTCGGCGGTGTCCTGGTCCCTGTCGTCGAAGGCGTACCACTCCGCGGGCCTGGGCCGCATCGAGCCCATGGCCGTTGCGGCGCCCTTGCGTCGCCCGGTCCTGTTGGCCTGCGCCAGCACCGCCTCGACGGAGGTGGCGCCGATCTCGCTCGCCAGCTTGGCCGCCCCCTCCGCCAGGTCGCCCGTCTCCCGACTCAGGGCAAAAGCCGCCTTATCGGTTGGAACCATCCCCGTACCCGCCATATCCGCCTCACCTTTTCCGTCTCTTGACCAGTTTGACGGAACGGGGATGGTTCAGGTTGGCGGATCACTTCCACAAATGCACGGGCGTCCCCGACAGTGCCAGCTCGCGGTAGCGGCGCACCAGCTCGCGCCGGTCGCCGCCGAGGCGCGCCAGCGTCTCCCGCTGCCACACCGCGCCGGTGCGGCGCAGCCTGGCGCGCTGCGCGATCACGTCCAGTGCCCGGTCCGCGTCATTCGGCGCCACCCCGGCTCCCAGCAGCCCCTTCCTGGCCTCGGGCAGCAGGTAGAGGACCAGCTCCGCGGCGTCGTGCTCGCCCTCCATGCCCGGCCAGGAGAGCTTGGCGTCCAGCCCGTGCATGGCCGCCCGGTAGAAGTTCTGGTACGCCGTCGCGAACCGGTACCCGGTCAGATCGCGTTCGGCCTGCGAGAGCGTCAGCCCGAGCAGGAAGGCCGTGTTGGCCGCCATGTCCGCGCAGGAGGGCCCGGCGGGCAGCGCCCGCATCTCGATGCGCAGGTGACCGCCGTCGGCGGGGTCGTAGACGGGGCGGTTCCACTGCCAGATCGTGCCCTGGTGCAGCCGCAGCTCCGGCACCTCGTGCCGCTCGGCGTCCTCGGTGAGGTCGGGCACGATCGGGTCGTAGTCCTGCACGTACCGCTCGAACAGCTCGTGCGCGCCCTCGCGCACCCAGTCGGAGCCGAACGTGACCCGCCCGTCCTTGCGCTCGCGCCGCTGCACGTCCCGGTCGTCGGCGGCCTCCTCCATCAGCGCGATGCGGGTCTCCTCCCACAGCTCGCGCCCCAGGAAGAACGGCGAGTTGCCGCACACCGCCAGCACCGGCCCGATGGCGAGCTGGGCGGCGTTGAACAGCCGGGCGAACTGCTCCGGCGGCGTGCGGACGTGCACCTGCCACGAGGTGTTGGCGCTCTCCAGGATGACGTCCTCGACGGAGAGCTCCAGATCGTCGATCTTCACGAGGAACGGCTCCAGCCGCAGCCTCCTGAGCCCCCTGCTCATCGCCCGGTACCGGTTCTGGTCGCTCATCGCGCCGAGGGTGAAGTCCTCGGTGTCGAGCGTGGGCAGGATGCCGATGGGCAGCGCGCCGCCGCCCTCCACGGCCGCGTCCACCTTGGTGATCGTCTCCTGCACCTCGGCGCCGAGCTGCTCGAAGGGCCTGCCCGCCAGGGGCAGCGGGGTCAGGTTCACCTCGATGTTGTAGCGGCCCAGCTCCAGCACCACGCGCTGGTCGCCCAGGGCCTCCCGTACCTGGTCGTTGCGGGGCAGGGGGCGCCCCTCGTCGTCGATCAGGAACAACTCCAGCTCGGCCCCGATCGTGACCGGGCCCTGACCGAAGCCGGGGGTGTCGAGCAACTCGCGCAGCACACCGAGCTGCTCCCGGATGCGCTCCCCGAAGCGGGCATACTCCGCCTCGGTAAATCGCTCCTTATCCAGATCTCTTCCCATCACCCCAAACTGTCCCAAATGTCGGCCTTGACACCTTCACCAGGGGACATCTCCCGCATCCTCCATGAAGGCGGCGGTGGGACCGTTCTCGTCCAGGGTCGCCAGCTTGACGGCGATGGCCGCGCCCTGCTCGGCCGTGCGGAACCCCTGGTGCTGGTTGAGGTCGGTGGCGCAGTAGCCGGGGTTGGCGGCGTTCACCTTGATCGGGGTGTCCTTCAGCTCCTTGGCGTAGCCGACGGTGATCATGTTGAGCGCGCTCTTGGAGGAGTTGTACCCGACGATGTTGACCTCGGCGAACGGGCTGGCGGGGTCCGCCGCCATCGCCAGCGAGCCCAGCTCGCTCGACATGTTCACGATCCGCCCGGCCGGCGACCTGCGCAGCAGCGGCAGCATCGCGTTCGTCACCGTGACGACGCCGAACACGTTCGTCTCGTAGACCTCCCGCAGGTGCGCGGCCGTGGCCGCGCTGGGCAGGAAGCCCGCCGGGTCGCCGGTGACGCCGGCGTTGTTGACCAGGATGTCGAGCCGGCCGTACTCGCCGTCGATCCACTTCGCGGCGGCGGCCACGCTCTGCTCGTCGGTGACGTCGAGCCGGACGTACGGCTGCCCGAGCCGCTCGGCGGCGGCCCTGCCGCGCTCCTCGTCGCGCGCCCCCACGATCGTGGTGACGCCCTGCCCGGCCAGCAGCTTGGCGATCTCGAAGCCGATGCCCTTGTTGGCACCCGTGATGAGTGCGATCTTCTCCATGCCTCCACGTTCGACCGGCTCAGGGCGGTCGCGGGAGAGACCCGCAGAGGCTGGGATCAGCGGTACCACCCACGCAGGCGCGTTCCTCGCACAGGATGGAGGCATGAACCGCGACGAACTCGCCGAATTCCTCCGCGTCAGGCGCGCCCGCGTCACCCCCGCGGACGTGGGCCTGCCGGGCGGCGGCAACCGCCGCACCCCCGGCCTGCGCCGCCAGGAGGTCGCGCAGCTCGCGGGCATGTCGATCGACTACTACATCCGGCTGGAGCAGGGCCGCGGCCCGCACCCGTCCAGGCAGGTGCTGAACGCGCTGGCCAGGGCCCTCATGCTCGGCCACGACGAGCGCACCCACCTGTTCCACCTGGCGGGCCAGCCGCTGGACCCGCCGCGGATCAGGGAGGACGTCCCGCAGAGCATGCTGCACCTGATCGCGTTCCTGGACGAGGTGCCCGCGTACGTGCTCGACGCCCGCTACGACCTGCGCGCCTGGAACCCCATGGCCAGCACCCTCATGGGCAACCTGGACCGCCTGGACCCCGACCAGCGCAACGTGCTGCGCTGGGTGTTCATGTCGCCCGACATCGGCGAGCACTTCGACGACGAGGAGAAGGGCGCCTTCGCCCGCGCCTCGGTCGCCGACCTGCGCGCCGCCGCCGGCCGCTACCCCGGCGACCGGCGCATCAAGGCGCTGGTGGCGGAGCTGCTCGCGCTCAGCCCCGAGTTCGCCGAGCTGTGGTCCAGGCACGAGGTGCGCATCCGCAGGGAGCAGCGCAAGCGCATCCACCATCCGGTCGTCGGCACGATCGACACCATCTGCCAGGTCATGCCGGTGCCCGAGCGCGACGATCTCCGCCTGGTGCTCTACACCACCGAACCCGGCTCGTCGTCGCACCGGGCCTTGCGCGAGCTGCGGGAATTGACTCTAAGCTCATGAGATGCGAGCGGTTGCCTTTGACATCTTCGGTGGGGAGCTCGACGTGCGCGAGCTGCCCGATCCCGCCCCATCCCCGCACGGAGCGGTGATCAGAGTCGAGGCGACGGGGCTGTGCCGGTCCGACTGGCACGGCTGGCAGGGTCACGACGCCGACATCAAGGTCCTGCCGCACGTGCCGGGCCACGAACTGGCTGGCGTGGTGGAGGCGGTGGGCTCCGACGTGCGCGGCTGGCTGCCGGGAGCGCGGGTGACCGTGCCGTTCATCTGCGCGTGCGGCTCCTGCGCCGCGTGCGCCACCGGCGAGCAGCAGGTCTGCGAGCGGCAGACGCAGCCGGGCTTCACGCACTGGGGCTCGTTCGCCGAGTACGTCGCCGTCGACCACGCCGACGTCAACCTCATCCCCGTCCCCGAGGACATGGCCTACGTCACGGCGGCCGGCCTCGGCTGCCGCTTCGCCACCGCCTTCCGCGCCGTGGTCCAGGTCGGCGAGGTACGCCCCGGCGAGTGGGTGGCCGTGCACGGCTGCGGCGGCGTGGGCCTGTCGGCCGTGATGATCGCGACGGCGGCGGGCGCCCGGGTCGTCGCGGTGGACATCAGCAGCGACGCCCTGCACCTGGCCGAGCTGGCGGGGGCCACGCACTTCGTCAACGGCTCGGCCGGTGACGCGGCGGCCCAGGTCAGGGAGCTGACCAGGGGCGGCGCGCACGTGTCGATCGACGCGCTGGGCAGCCACGCGACGTGCGCCGCCTCCGTCGAGAGCCTGCGCCGCAGGGGCCGGCACGTGCAGGTCGGGCTGCTGCCCGGCGGGGCGACGCCGGTGCCGATGGACCGGGTCATCGGGTACGAGCTGCGGCTGCTGGGCAGCCACGGCATGGCCGCGCACGCGTACCCGCCCATGCTGGAGATGATCAGGGCCGGGATCCTGCACCCCGACCAGCTCGTCACGCGCACGATCGGGCTCGCGGACGCCGGCAAGGCGCTGGCCTCGATCGGCTCGGTGCCGGGCGTCACGATGATCACCCCCCGCTGATCAGTCGTCCGGCCGCACCCGCAGCGTCCTGAGCACCAGGGCCAGCATGCCGTGGTGGGCCACCAGCATGACCAGCTCGATCCGGCCCGCCTCGTCGTAGCGGTCGCACAGCGCCGCCCACGTCGCGTCCGTCAGGTCACCCGCGTAGTACAGGTCGTCGGCCACCTGGAGCACGAGCTGGTCCTCCACCGACCACAGCGCGTCCGGCCTGCGCACCAGCTCGACCTCCTGCTCGGTGAGGCCCGCCTCGCGGGCGAGCCGGGCGTGCCTGGCCCACTCGTAGGCGCTGTCGCAGTGGTGCGCGGTGCGCAGGACGGCCAGCTCGCGGTCCCTGGCGGGCAGCGTGCCGTCCTGGAGCGTGCCATGGAAGCCCCGCCAGCCCTGGTACAGCCGGGGGTGGCGGGCCAGGGTGGCGAACACGTTGTACGGGTGGCCCTTGGTGAAGTCGTCCCATTCCTCGGGCGGTAGTGGACGTACACGGGGTTTCATGTTCGTCAGCATCTCCCAATCGGCCAGACGCTTGGTAGGCCTCCCTCAGGGTACGAGCCGTCCGCGAAAGAACGGCTTGACGACCAAATACAAGTACTTTTCATGATTGGGTCAATACGGCAGGATTAAGGGGCCCGCAGACGTTGCAAGCCTGGTCGACCGCAAGGACGCATGGTGATTCGAACGTTGCTCGCTGAGGACATGAACCTGGTACGAGGCGCGCTTGTGGCGCTGCTGGCCTATGAAGAGGACATCGAAGTCGTGGCCGAGGTCGATCGCGGCGACCGCATCCTGGCCGCCGCCCGCGCCTCCCGCCCCGACGTCGCGGTGCTCGACTACGCCTTACCCGGCATGGACGGGGTCGCCGCCGCGAGCGTGCTGCACGAGAAGTTACCCGAGTGCGGGGTGCTCATCCTGACCGGCGTCGGCACACCCGGCCTGCTCAAAAGGGCGCTCGACGCGCACGTACGCGGCTTCATGGCCAAGGACGCGCCCCCCGGGCGGCTGGCGGACGGCATCCGCAGGGTCGCCGACGGCGAGCGGGTCATCGACTCCGAGCTGGCGATCGCGGCCATGCGGCCGGCGGAGGCGCCGCTGACGCAGCGCGAGATGGACGTGATCGGCGCCGCGGCGGACGGGGCGTCGGTCGGGGAGATCGCGGCCTCGCTGTACCTGTCCGAGGGAACGGTCCGCAACTACCTGTCCAGGACCACGGCCAAGCTCGGGGCGCGCAGCCGGATCGACGCCATCCGCATCGCCAGGGAGTCGGGCTGGATCTGACCGCCGGATATTCCGGCCGGATCCGGCCGCCGGGGGTTCAGGCCGGATCCGAGCAGCCCAGTTGCGCCGCCAGGAAGGCCAGGACGTCGGCGGCCAGCCCGACGGAGCGGCTGACCGCCCGCGCCCCGTGGCCCACGTCCGGCTCGTAACGCAGCAGGACCGGCCGCCCCCCGCCGCTCGCCCACTGCAGCGCCGCGCACATCTTGCGGGCGTGCATCGGGTCCACCCGCGTGTCGGCCGCCGCCACCGTGAACAGCGTCGCCGGATAGTCGGTGCCCTCGCGCACGTGGTGGTAGGGCGAGTAGTCGAGCAGCCAGCCGAGGTGCTCGGGGTCGTCCGGGTCGCCGTACTCGCCGGTCCAGGACGGGCCGAGGCCGCTGAGGTGGTAGCGGACCATGTCGAGCAGCCCCGCCGAGCAGACCACGGCGGCGAACAGGCCGGGCCGCTGGGTGAGGGCGGCGCCGACGAGCAGGCCGCCGTTCGACTCGCCCCAGATGCCGAGCTGCCCCGGGGTCGTCCAGCCGTCGGCGATCAGCTTCTCGGCGGCGGCCACGAAGTCGTCGAACACGTTCTGCTTGCGCTCCAGCATGCCGTCGCGGTGCCAGGCCTCGCCCTCCTCGCCGCCGCCGCGCAGGTTCGCGATGGCCAGCACGCCGCCCGCCTCGACCCAGGCCAGCGAGTCGGCGGCGTAGCCGGGCATGAGGGGGATGCCGAAGCCGCCGTACCCGCTGAGAATCGTCGGGCGCGGGCCGCCCTGGGAGGGGCGCGCGACGACGACCATGCGGACGGGGGTGCCGTCGGCGGAGACGTACTCGATGTGGTGGCTGCGCACCTCCGGCAGCCCGACCTGACCGGGCGGGGACGACCAGCGGGTGGTGGTGTCCGTGCGGGCGTCGTAGCGCCAGATCTCGGCGGGCGTGACGGCGTCGGTGTAGGCGAACCACGCCTCGGGGCCGCCGCCGGGGCGCGAGGTGAGCGAGGCGATCGAGCCGTTGCCGGGCAGCGGCACCGTCCCCAGCCGCTCCCCCGTGCGGGCGTCGTGCACGCCGATCTCACCGATCGCGTGCCGCGTCCTCGACACGAGCAGCCGGTCGCCGTCCAGCAGCGTGAACGCCCCCAGCACGGCCTCCTCGTCCTCCGGGATCAGCTCCCGCCAGACCGCCGGCGAGGCTGGGTCGGCCACGCAGAGCCTGCGGCGGGGGGCGTCGCGGTCGGTGAGCAGGTAGAGGCGGCCGTCGCAGGCCACCGCGCCGGCCGTGCGGGCGTTCGGGCTCTCCTGTACGGGGCGCGGCGCCGGATCCTCGCCCGCCAGGTCGGCCAGCCAGAGCGAGTTGCCCGACCCGGTGCCCGCCGAGATCGTCAGCCAGCGGCCGTCGGGGCTGATCTGCACGCCGTACGAGATCGCGCCCCTGGTGAACACGGGCACGTCAGCGTCGGCCGAGCCGATCGTGTGCAGGAACACGCCCTGCTGGAAGCGTACGTAGTAGAAGGACTCGCCGCCGGGCAGCCAGGCGACCGCCGAGTAGCGGCAGCCGCCGATCGGGCCGTCGACGACCTCGCCGGTGGCCAGGTCCCGCACGTACAGGCAGGCCTTCTCGTCGCCGCTGCGCGAGATCTGGTACGCCAGGCGGCGGCCCTCCAGGTCGGGCTGCCAGTCGTCCAGCGTCGTCAGCCCGCTGGGGTCCAGCTCCATGGGGTCCAGCACCACGCGGTCGTCGCAGCAGAGCACCGGGTGCTCCTGCGACGGCGACTGGCGCAGGTGGAAGCGCCTGACGCCGCGCCACACGGGCGGCGTGACCAGGCCCGTGTCCCTCAGCTCGGTCAGCCGCGCCAGGAACCGCTCCCGCCACGGCATGCTCTTGGCGCTGTCGCGCCAGAGCCGGTCCTGGGCGGCGAGCCAGTCCTGGGTGCGCGGGTCGACGGGGTCCTCCAGCCACCGGTACGGGTCCGCGATCTCGTGGCCGTGGCGGCGTTCGGTGAGGGGGAGGCGTTCGGCGGGCGGGAAGTCGTCTGGAAATCTCATGACACGGGCTCCGGGTGCCAGTGGCCGGCCAGGTCGGCGTACAGGGGTGAGGTCCTGATCAGCTCCTCGTGGGTGCCGATCGTGATCCGGGTGCCGTCCATGAGCAGGATGCGGCGCGCGCGCAGGGCTGAGGTGAGGCGGTGGGCGACCACGACGAGCGTGCCGCCCCTGCGGGCGAACGCGGCCTCGGCTCTCGCCTCGGTGACGGGGTCGAGGTGGCAGGTGGCCTCGTCCAGGATGATCAGGGACGCGGGGGCCAGGTAGGCGCGGGTCAGGGCGATGAGCTGGCGCTGGCCCGCCGAGAGCGCGCCCGGCTCGACCTGCGCGTCATAGCCGCCCAGCTCCTCCACGAAGTCTGCCAGGCCGACAGCGTCGACCGCCTCCGCCAGCCCGGCGTCCGCCGCTTCGACGTCCGCCGGCCCGCTGCCCGTTCGCAGGTAGTAGAGCAGGTTCTCCCTGAGCGTGCCCCTGAAGACGTACGCCTCCTGCGGGATCAGCACGCGGACGGCGGGATCGAGCCGGTCGGCGGGCACGCCCCCCACCAGCACCTCGCCTTCGCCTGGCCGCAGCACGCCGCTGATCAGGGAAGCGAGTGTGGACTTGCCCGCGCCGCTCGGCCCCACGACCGCCAGATGGTCGCCCTCGGGAATCGTCAGGTCCAGGCTCTCCAGCACGGGCGCGGAGTGCGGGCCGTAGGCGAAGGTGACCGCGCCGAGCCTGACCTCTCCACCGGACGGGCGGATCGCGGGCAGTGCGGGAGCGGGGGCCGGAGCCATGGTGAGGATGCGGCCCAGCGACACGGCGAGCCGCACCCCGGCCACACCGAGCCCCTGCACGAGCCCGCCCAGCGCGGGAGCCAGCGACTGCGTCACGTAGGCGAGCGTGCCGACGACCACCCCGGCTCCCACCCCGCGCTCCAGCAGCCACGGCGTTCCCGCCAGGACCAGCACGACCGGCAGCCAGCCGCCGGCGGCCAGGGCCGCGGTGCGGACGGCGCTCACCCGGGCCAGCGTGCGCGCGGCGGCGGCCTGCGCGCCGACCCGGCGGCCGAGCCGTCCCGTGACGTCCTCGCGCAGCCCGCACGCCTCGATGTCGCGCAGCCCGCCCGCCATGCCGGCCATCGCCTCGGCCAGCCGCTCGTCGGCCACGAGGTAGGCGCGCTGCCGCCTGGCGAGCGCGGGCAGCGAGGCCAGGAAGAGCGCGAGCCCGGCCAGGAAGGGCGGCATGACCAGCACGAGCGTCTCCGGGGCCAGGGTCAGCAGCCCCAGCACCACGCTGACCACGGTGAACACGAAGCCGCGCACGGTCGTGACCACGGCGGCGAAGGCGTCCCTGGCCAGCTCGACCTGGAGCCCCGCCCTGGCCACGGCGGCGCTGTCACGGCCGGTGCCCGTCCTGATCGCGCCCTCGACGACCCGGGTCAGCAGGTCGTCCCTGAACGGCTCCGCCACCGCGGCCACCGCCAGCACGACCTGCCGCGCGGCCACGGCCCCTGCCAGCCACGCCAGCCCGAGCGCCGCCAGCCAGATGAGGCCGGTCAGCGGCTGGGCCTGGGCGAAGCCGTCCTCGATGGCGCGGGCGACGGCGTGCCCGATCAGGAACGCGGGCGCCGCCTCGACCACCGACCAGAGCCCCAGCCTGACGAGCTGCTTCGGCTCCCGGCGCAGGGCGCGGACGAACGGGTTCATGGCGCGGCTCCCTCGGCTTCACCGGCCCGCTCGGCTCCCTGGAAGACCTCGCGGTAGGCCGGGTCCTGCCACAGGACGTGGTGCGGGCCGCGGGCGCGGACCGTACCGCCGTCGAGCCAGACCACCTGGTCGGCGCGGGCGGCGGTGGCGAGGCGGTGAGCCGCGATGAGGCGGGTGCGGCCGCGGTCGTCGGTGGTGAGGGCCTGGCCGACCTGGCGTTCCGTCACGGTGTCGAGGCTGGAGGTGGCGTCGTCGAGCACCAGCAGCCGCTCCCCCTGGGCGAACGCCCTGGCCAGGCCGATGCGCTGCCGTTCGCCGCCGGACATGGGGGCGTCGGCGAGCGGGGTGGCGTAGCCGAGCGGGAGCCTGCGGATGAACGCGTCCGCGCACGCGGCCCGGGCGGCGTCCGCGAGCGGCTCTTCCTGAGCGAGCGGCGGCTCGGGCCGGATGGGCGCGCGGGCGGGAGCGAGCGGCGGTTCGGGTTTGATGGCGTCGCCGATCGTCTCGCCGACCAGCACCGGCCGTTCGAAGGCGTAGCCGATGGCCCGCCGCAGCTCCTCCTCCGCCAGCTCCGGCAGCGGCACGCCGTCGAGCAGCACCGCCCCGCGCTCGGGCTCGACCAGCCGCCCGGCCAGCGCCGCCAGCAGCGACTTGCCCGCCCCGGAGCGCCCGACCACGGCGGTCACGGAGCCGCCGGGAAGCGTGAGGTCGCCGACGGTCAGCCCGTTCGCGGCCACGTCGCGGAACTCGACCGCGCCGGGGCCGGCGGGCAGGGTGCGGGAGCCGTACCGGACGGGTGGGAGTTCGAGGATCTCGGCCACCCGTCCGGCGGCTGCGCGCGCCCTGGCCAGGCCGCCGATGTGGCCCAGCGCCGTGCTGAGCGAGGCTCCGAGCACGGCGTAACGCGCGGCGGCGTAGAGCTCTCCGACGGTGAGGTCGCCCGCGGCGAGCATGAGCCCGCCGACGGCGAGGACGGTGACCTCCAGCAGCGGCATGACCAGCCCGGACCGGACGGTGGCCGAGGCGTTGGCCCGCCACAGCGCCATCCCGTGATCGCGCAGCCGGGGCAGCGGCGCGAGGACGCGGCGCGCCTCGCGTTCGGCCGTCCCGGCGGCGGCGATGGTGCGGGCGCCGCCGAGCGCCTCCACGAGGCGGGCGGCGATCTCGCCCTGCACCTCCTGGTAGCCGCCCGCGAGCGTGGTCGTCCTGCGGAGGAAGGCACGCAGGACGAGGAGGATCAGCACGATGCCCGCCCCGAGCGTCAGCGTCAGGACGGGAGCGATGAGGGTGAGCGCGACCAGCGCGCCCGCCGTGGGCACGAGCAGGGCGAGCGCGCTGGTCACCGTTTCCGGCGCCCTGCCGACCTCCTCGGCGTTCAGGCCGGCCCGGGTGACGAGCTCGCCTTCCGGGAAGCGGCGGGTGGCCGCCGAGCCGGTGCCGAGTACGTGCCGCAGCACGCCGGTCCGCAGGATCGCGGCGGCGTGGGCGCCGCTGGCGCCGCGCGCCCACACGCCGATGCTCTCGCAGAGCATGACGGCGGCGACGGCGCCGGCGCAGAACGCCAGCCAGTGGGTGCCTGCCGGCTGGCGCGTCGAGAAGGCTTCCACGGTGGCGTCCACGGTGCGGCCGATCAGGTACGGGATGGCCAGCTCTCCGGCCGCTCCCACGACTGCCGTGCCGGCCAGCACGGCGGGCCATGGGCCGCTGCGCCGTACCGCGCCGATCACCAGCCGGTCTCCTGCCCGCACGCGGCGCCTCCTTCGAATCAATGTCCCCGCGCCGTGGCGACCGGCGCGGGGACGTTTGTGCTCGATATCAGTGGCAGAGAGCGACACTGAGGTTGCTGGGCGCGCCAGAGTGGCAGGAGAGAACGGTCAGCGTGCTGCCGCCGCTGGCCACGTCGCTGGCCGCGGGAGCCTCAAGACCCTGCAGGTCGAGAAGTACCATGTCGTACACCTCCTTCCGTGGTGTAGTGGGGGTGAGGCCGCTCGGGCGCGGCCTCGAGGAACGGCAACTGGCAGGGTCTTTCGCCCATCACCACACCGAGGGCGAAGAGCACGCCGGCCGTTCCGGTCGCGAAATCCATGGACAGGCGCAGGAGCTGGTCGCCGGGGAAGGCCAGGCCTCCGGCGTGCGGCAGCGCGTGCCACCGCAGCCCCTTCACCAGTTCGGGCACGTTCCCCGCGCCGGCCACGATGAGCCCGGCGCGGCCGGTGAACAGCCCGGCCTGCACGAAGAAGCGCGCGCGTCCGGCGAGCCGCAGCTCGGCCAGCGCTGTCTCGAACGCCTCGTCGTGCCGGTGCCGCAGGTAGCGCTCCAGCACGAGCGCGATCCCCGCGGACCCTTCATCGAGGTACGGCAGCAGCCGCCACCCCTGGTTGACCTGGAGCGAGCCGTCCTCCGAGTGGCGGCAGCGCCGCAGGTCCTGCTGGAGCGCGGTGGCCGCCAGGTCGAGCAGCGCCGAATCGCCGGTGCGCTCGTAGGCGTGCACGAACAGCAGGGCGGGCCCTGACGAGCCGTGCATGAGCCCGGCGCGCGGGTTGGTGCCGCCGCTGATCTCGGGCACGGGGGTGCCGAGCCGCTCGGCGCAGATGTCTGCCGCGCGCAGGGCCAGGTCGGTGTGCCCGAAGTGGAGGAGGTTCAGCCCGATGCCGGACAGGCCGGAGATGAGCGCCGATTCCAGGCGGTCCCATTTCTCGCGCAGGCAGACCTCGACGAGGTCGTGCGCGTCTTCCCGGTGTCCGAGCACGTCGAGCACGTACGCGATGCCGTGTAACCCGTCGTACAGGCCGAGCCCTGAGCCCTGGACGGGGCGGCGGGCCCGGTCGCGCAGCCAGCGCTCGTACTCGGGGAAGGGCCCGAGGCCCGTGCTGTGCAGGGCGAACAGCACGCCGGCGGCGCCGTGCGCGAGGTTGAGCCCGCCGCCTGGCTGGAACTGGGCCACGTCGCCGGGGAAGAGCCGGTCGTCGCGGCCGGGAGTGGCGCTGGCCGTGATGGCCTTGGCCAGCCGTTCCCGCAGGTCGGGCCAGTCTGTGAGGTCCGGCAGGTACGCGGCGGGGTCGTGCTCGGCGCCTGCGCCGGCGATGGTGGCGACGGCCGCGTCGATCATCCCGTGGGGTACGGGGAACGTCTCCTTGACGAGCTGCCCGAGGTGGGCCACCTTCGGCCGGTGCAGCGGCAGCATGATCGTGCACTGCGGCGCGAACAGCCCCAGGCGCAGGCAGGCCAGCGCGTACCGGTCCACGTCCACGCCCTGCCGGTCGGGCGGCGCGGCGAAGGCGGGGTGGGCGAGCGCGGCGCGCGCCCTGTCCTCGGCGAGCGTGGCGACCTCGTAGTCGATCAGCGCCACCCGGCCGTCGTCGGTCAGCAGGATGTTGTCGGGGTGCAGGTCGCCGAAGACGACCCCGCGCTCGTGCAGCGAGCCGACCGCGCGGGCCACCTCCTCCAGCGTCTCGACCGCCCACTCGGTGTACTCGGCCAGGTCCTGCTCGGTGCAGGTGGCGCGGGTGAGCGGGTAGCGGTGCACGAGCCTGCGCTGGAGCGGCGTGCCGTCCACGAACTCCTGGACGAGGAAGTGGTGCTCGCCGAGCGTGAAGTAGCCGAGCAGCGCGGGGGCGGCGGGCAGCCCTGCGAGGCGTTCGAGGATGTCGCGCTCGTGCTCGATCCTGGCGACCGCGTCGCGGCCGGCGGTGTCGAGCCCGGCGTGCGGCCTGGCCTCCTTGAGCACCACGCGCTCGCCGGTCCGCTTGTCGCGGCCCAGGTAGACGCCGCCGCCGTTGGAGAAGTGCAGGACACTCTCGATGGTGTACGGCAGATCAGTCGTCGTCACGGAGTTGCGCGCGGCGAGCTGCGGCTCCAGGAACGAGGGGAGCGTCGTCCACGGCGGCACCGAGAAGGTGGCGCCCCGCACGTCGGGCACGAGCGCGCCGTCCTCGTCCTCGACGGCGAGCACGCGCTCGCCCGACGGCGACAGGCAGTGGCGCTCGGCGAAGCCGCCGTACCTGACGAACAGCGGGCCGTCGTTGTAGCGCAGGTCGCTGAGGATGTACGGGCCGCGCACGTCGCGCAGTAACTCGTCGAGCTCCTTGAGGATCAGCTCCAGTTGCGCCTCGTCACGCGGGTAGACGGTGATGAGCTTGCCGCTGGAGGCGCGGGAGGCCGCCTTCGAGTTCACCATGACGTGCACGGGCATGCCGCGCAGGAACTTGAACGCGATACCGCGCGGCAAACAATAGTCCCAAACGGCTTCAATGGCTTTCTCGGCGTCCTCGACGCGGGCGGAAACGTGAATCTTCCAGCCCTGCGAGGGCAGCGGCGGCTCGTTGTCCGGGGCGAAATAGCACCAGGTGTCGGTGCGTGCCGAGGACCAGCCGGCGGGCACTGATCTGTGCAGCATGGAAAAGTCGGCGTCCACTGCCGTGCTGTGCTCAAGGGTGTCATAGAAACACTGGTCAACCAGGCAATAGAGCTCGTACTTGTCCATTTGGCCGGAACCTCCAGGGCGGTGTGTCAAGTAGCTTCCCGCCGCCGGGGGTGGTCCGGCTAGTCACATTTCACAGCACCCATACGTGGCTCTGTGAGGGGCATTTGTTAAATCCACATCATTGACCGTTATTTCTTTCGTGGGACGTACACGCTGAAAGTGAATTGGCCGGTCCTGGAGGAGGTGGCCTCCAGCCAGCCGCCGAGGATGGAGACGCGGTCGGCCAGGTTCAGCAGGCCCTGTCCGGCGTCGCCGGGGCGGCGCGGCGGGCGTACCCCGTCGTTCCTGATCGTCAGCCGCACCATGTGGTCACGTTCCAGAAGATGCACCGAGCACTGGCGGGCCTCCGCGTGGCGCAGCACGTTCGTGACGCCCTCGCGCAGGGCGTGCGTGAGCGCCTCCTCCACGTCGCCGGGCAGGTCGCGGCAGGACACCCTGATCTGGCAGCGCACCCGCGCCGACTCCAGCAGCGAGCGCGCCGAGCCCAGCTCGGCCGCCAGCGAGGAGCTGCGCAGGCCGTGCGCCACGGCCCTGACGTCGGTCGACAGGTTGCGCAGCAGCTCCAGTGTCTCGCTCACCTCGGTCTGCGCCTTCACGTCCCCCTCTGCGACCAGCCGCTCCAGGAGCTGCACCTTCAGCACCAGCACCGTCAGCCGGTGTCCGACCAGGTCGTGCAGGTCGCGGGTGAAGCGGCGGCGCTCCAGGGCGACCGCTCTGCGCATGACGTCGGTACGCGCCTCGCCGAGCCGCTCGGCCTGCTTGGCCAGGGTGATCATGGCGTACTCGGCCACGCCGACCATCGGGGAGACCAGCGCCCAGAGCGGGTCGATCATCGACCGGTCGGGGGAGGCCAGCACCACCGGCCCGCACGCCAGGGCCAGCAGCACCAGCACGGTCGAGCGGATCCGGCCCGCCATCACCAGCAGCGCGCCCGTCAGCAGCCCGCACACCGGGATCCACGCCGCGCCGAACACGGTCAGCGGCAGGTAGGTCAGCCATGCCTGCACGGCCACGATCCACCAGGCGCCCGCACGGCGTACCGGGGTCTCGGTGACGAACTTGACGTGCAGCGCCACCAGCACGAGCAGCGCCACCAGGCCCTGCGCCAGCGCGCCCGCCCCGGCCAGCCCTGTGATGACCGGCGCCGACACCCCCGCGATCACCGCCGTCAGGCCGAGGCCGCCCACCCAGGAGGGGGAGGAGAAGTCGCGCAACGCGGCGCGCAGCCCCTTGCGCCCGGCGGCCCTCCGCTCGGCACGCAGGCGTCTTCGCCGCCTGGCACGCAGGTCGCGCAGCTTGGCCAGCCCCCGGGTGACGAGTCCGCGGTGTGTGTCCTTCACCTCACCCCCGGTGTGCGTTCAGGTCTTCCGGATCAGGCACGTCCACGGTTTTGCAACGTTCCTCCAATCGACCTGATCATCGTCATCCGTGTAAAGGTCGTTTCCGCTTTTGGACAAGTCTGACTTCCCGTACACCCGCTGGTTAATGGCGACATATCTGGTCATATGGTGAGCGTCATGGAGTACACGCGACTGGGTAACTCAGGTTTGAAGGTCTCCCGCCTGTGCCTGGGCATGATGAGCTACGGCGACCCCGCCAAGCAGCAGTGGGCGCTCGCGCAGGACGAGGCGGAGCCCCTCGTCCGCAGGGCCGCCGACGCCGGAGTGACGTTCTTCGACACCGCCGACGTCTACAGCGACGGCGCGAGCGAGGTCGTGACCGGCGGCGCGCTGCGCGCGATCTTCCCCCGGCGGGAGGACTACGTGCTGGCGACGAAGGTGTACTTCCCGATGGGCAAGGGGCGCAACGACCGCGGCCTGTCGCGCAAGCACATCCTCGACGCCATCGACGCCTCGCTCACCCGGCTCGGCACCGACTACGTGGACCTCTACCAGATCCACCGATGGGACGACCACACGCCCATCGAGGAGACCATGGAGGCGCTGCACGACGTGGTCAGGGCGGGCAAGGTCCGCTACCTCGGCGCGTCCAGCATGTGGGCCTGGCAGTTCGCCAAGGCGCAGCACGCCGCCGAGGCCGGCGGGTGGACGAAGTTCGTCTCCATGCAGAACCACTACAACCTCCTCTACCGCGAGGAGGAGCGCGAGATGCTGCCGCTCTGCGCCGACCAGGGCGTGGGCGTGATCCCCTGGAGCCCGCTGGCGCGCGGGGTGCTGGCCAGGGCCGGGTCCACCGCCACGACCACCAGGACGGGCTCCGACGAGCGCATCGACTTCCTGTACGACCCCGAGAACGACAAGCTGATCATCGACAGGGTGGCGCGGGTGGCGGCCGATCGCGGGCTGCCGGCGGCGCAGGTCGCGCTGGCCTGGGTGCTGCATCGGGCCGAGATCACGGCGCCGATCGTGGGGGCCACCAAGGAGCGGCACGTGGATGACGCGGTGGCCGCCGTGTCCGTGCGGCTGTCGGAGGAGGAGGTGGCGTTCCTCCAGGAGCCTTACCGGCCGCGCGAGGTCCGCTTCTGACCGTCGGATCGTCGTACCTGCTTCGTCCTGGCGGCTTTGTCGGAGCGGCCCTCTAAGGTATGGGGCATGCGGGCTAACGAGGAAGCGGCGGCGGCGCTGCAGGAGTACGCGGAGCTGTTCGCGCTCTGCGGCGGTGACGCGTTCCGGGTGCGGAGCTACCAGAAGGCGGCCAAGGCGATCGCCGGTTTCCCCGAGGACATCTCGGTCGTCGACGTGCGCTCCGTGCCCGGGGTGGGCGAGGCCATCGCCAAGAAGATGGAGGAGTTCCTGCAGCGCGGCAGCTTCCGGCAGCTCGACGACCTGCGGGGCCGCGTCCCCGACGGCGTGCGGCGGCTGACCAGGGTGCCCACGCTCGGCCCCAAGACGGCCATCATGCTGTTCGAGGACTACGGCATCGACTCCACCACCGCGCTGAGCGAGGCGATCACCTCGGGCCGGCTCGACGGCGTCAAGGGCCTCGGCCCGAAGACCCTGGCCAACCTGCTCAAGGGCATCGAGCAGCTTGAGCAGTCGGGCCGCCGGGTGCACATCGGCGTCGCCATGTCCCTGGCCGAGCAGGTGATGGGCTCGCTGAAGGCCGAGCGCATCGCGTACGCCGGGTCGCTGCGGAGGATGAAGGACCTGATCGGCGACATCGACATCCTCGCGGTGGCGCCCGAGTCCATCATGGAGGACTTCCGCGCGCAGCCGTACGTCGCCGACGTCATCGCGGCGGGCGACAAGAAGACCTCGATCCGCACCACGTCCGGCCTCCAGGTCGACCTGCGCGTGGTGCCGGCCGCCTCGTGGGGCGCGGCCATGCAGTACTTCACCGGCTCCAAGGAGCACAACGTCGCCATCAGGGAGATGGCGGTCAAGAAGGGCTGGAAGCTGTCGGAGTACGGGCTCTTCGAGGGCGAGCGGGTGATCGCCGCCGAGTCCGAGGAGGACATCTACGACGCCCTCGGCATGCAGTTCGTGCCGCCGCCGATGCGCGAGGACGGCGGCGAGGTCAAGGCCGCGCTCGCCGGCGAGCTGCCCGTGCTGGTCGAGCTGGCCGACCTCAAGGGCGACCTGCACACCCACACCGACCTGACCGACGGCATCGCCTCGCTGGAGGACATGGTGGCGGCCGGTCACGCCCGCGGCTACGCCTACTACGCGGTCACCGACCACGCGCCCGACCTGGCGATGCAGCGCATGACCCTCGACAAGGCCCTCGAACAGCGGAGCCGGGTCGCCGAGCTGCAAGCGAAATATCCCGACATGCGGCTGCTGCACGGCTCCGAGCTCAACATCGCCCCCGACGGCTCCGTCGACTGGCCCGGCGAGGTGCTGCGCGAGTTCGACGTGTGCGTGGCCTCGGTGCACTCGCACTTCGGCATGTCCCGCGACGAGATGACCCGCCGCTTCATCACCGCCTGCGAGAACCCGTACGTCGACATCATCGGCCACCCCACGACCCGCAAGATCGGCAAGCGGGAACCCGTGGACGCCGACTGGGACGCCGTCTTCCGCGCCGCCGCCCGCACCGGCACCGCCATGGAGATCGACTCCTTCCCCGACCGCTCCGACCTCCCGTCCGACCTGGTGCGGCTGGCCAAGCACCACGGCGTCAAGTTCTCGATCGACAGCGACTCGCACGCCATCCCGCACCTGGCCAACCAGCGGTTCGGAGTGGGCATCGCCCAGCGGGCCTGGCTGACCACCGACGACGTGATCAACACCTGGCCGCTGGAGCGACTGCTGGCCTTCCTGGGACGCTGATCACTGCCCCGACCAGGGCTGGAGCCGGTTGCGCCAGATCCAGTCGCCCTTGTGGTCCCCGGTCTTGATCCGCACCCAGTGCTCGGCCCCACGCCCTCTTGCGGCGCACGTGGTCTTGACCGGGCTCTCCGTGGGGGGCAGCTCAGCCGTTCTACGGTGCTTCTTGCCGGGGCCGAGCCTGATGGGGGCCGCATCGGCCGTCTGGTTGACGTAGTGGCACGTCGGAGACTGGGACTGGAGTCGGGGCTGGGCGGTCGCGGTGGCCGGGGTCACGGGGGTGATGGCGAGTGCGGCGCCCGCTAGGAGGTGGGTTGCGGCTCTCATGAGCGTCCCCCTGCTCTCCGGTACGACCTTGACGCCATATGCATGCACATCTTGAGACACCCTTGACCTGCCTTTGACGCCTGCTCCTCCCTGCCCTTCCCCCCGCCGACGCCCCGGCTGGGCGTTGGGGTGGGGGCGGGGCCGGGTAGGGCTATGGGCGAGATGTGTGGAACGTTCCCGTGACGCCACGCTAGATTTTGGGGCAATGGGGAGGCGCGCAGGAGGCGTGAGGCGATTAAATGGTTTCCAGGTAGGAAATTGGTACTAGGAGGTGACGCTCCATGAAGCAAGCCACCGCGGCGATCGTGAAGCCGCTGCCCGACCACCTGTTCCGGGTGCACGGCAACAGCGCCGAGATGCGCT
The DNA here is from genome assembly GCF_039531895.1 of Nonomuraea monospora. Classification (NCBI taxonomy): domain Bacteria; kingdom Bacillati; phylum Actinomycetota; class Actinomycetes; order Streptosporangiales; family Streptosporangiaceae; genus Nonomuraea; species Nonomuraea monospora. The sequence goes on along the minus strand of NZ_BAAAQX010000001.1, from coordinate 631,998 downwards.
GGGAAGCCATGGCGGGTCTCGGCTACCACACCCCGAACGACCGCTTCTTCGTCCGCAACCACACCTTCACCCCCCTCATCGACGTCACCACCTGGCGGCTGGCCGTCCACGGCGACGGGGTGCGATGTCCGCGCGAGTTCAGCTACGAGGAGCTGCGCGCCATGCCGTCCCGCACGTACGACGTGGCGATCGAGTGCGCGGGCAACGGACGGCGCTTCTACCGGACGCAGCAGCACGACGGCGCTCCCGGCACCCAGTGGGCGCTGGGCGCGATCGGGGTGGCGCGGTGGCGCGGGGTGCCGCTCAAGCACCTCCTCGCCCAGGCCGGAGTGCGCCCCGAGGCGGTGGACGTGCTCCCCACCGGCCTCGACGCCCCCTTCGATGACCATGGTCACGTACGCCGGCCGCTGCCCGTCGGCAAGGCTCTGGACGACGTGCTCGTCGCCTATGAAATGAACGGCGTTCCGCTGCCGCCCGACCATGGATTTCCGGCACGGCTGGTGGTGCCGGGTTGGGTGGGAATAGCGTCGATCAAATGGCTCGGCGACCTAGAAGTTTCAACGACGCAGCTCTTCACGCCGTGGAACACGGTCTTTTACGCCGACGTCACCACGCAGCCGATCAAGAGCGCTTTCGAGCTCCCCTGGTATGCCCGCCTGCCCGTCGGCGGCCCGCACATCCTGCGCGGGCGGTCGTGGTCGGGGCAGGGCAGGATCGTCCGCGTGGAGGTCAGCTTCGACGGCGGGCTGAGCTGGCGCCCAGCGGAACACCACGGGAAACACCTGGCCAGAGCCTGGCTGCCGTGGCACGTCGCGTGGGCTCCGCAGCGTACGGGCACCCGCCTGCTCATGGCGCGCGCCACCGACGAGACCGGCACCACGCAACCGCTCACCACCCCGCGCCACCCCTTCGGATACCACTTCGACGCGGTCGTGCAACACCCCGTTCACGTCGTCAATGGATAGGAAATTGTCACCGATCCGGGCTGAGCTGGCGATTTCCTTTATCGTCCGTACGACGCACTGGAATTCATCTGAAAGACTCGCGCAGAAACCTTCCGGAAATCCCCTCGTGTGAGGCTGTCCGCACCAGGGAAAAGGAGAGCTGATGCTGCGCCAGCTGACCGCACTCGACGCCCAGTTCCTCAATGTCGAAACGCCGACCACCGCCGCGCATGTGGCGGGGCTGGCGATACTCGACTCGGCGGACGGCGCGGTCACCAGGAGCGCGCTGGCACAGCTCCTCCTCGACCGTGTCCACCTCTCCCCCGCACTCAGCCTGCGCCTGGCCGAGGTCCCGCTCGGCCTCGACCACCCCTACTGGGCCGCCGACCCCGACTTCGACATCGACAACCACCTCTTCGAGATGACCCTTCCCCTGCCGGGCGACCACTGGCAGCTCGCCGACGCCGTCGCCCAGATCCACGCGCGGCGGCTCGATCGGGCGCATCCGTTGTGGGAGATGCATCTGATCAATGGGCTGGGTGAGGGGAAGGTGGCCGTCTACACGAAGGTGCATCACGCGGCGATCGACGGGGTCTCGGGCGCGGAGACCCTCGCCACGCTGCTCGATCTGACGCCGGACGGGCATTTGACGTCGTCGGCACGGCGCCGGGCAAAGGCGGCTCCACCGGCGGCCTCGGCGGGGGTCCCGGACCGAGCCAAGGCCACAGCTCCGGCTCCGGCTCCGGCTCCGGCTCCGGCGTCAGCCTCGACCCCAGCCCTGACCACAGTCCTGGTTTCGGACCCAGCTCCGGCCCCTGCGCCGAGCACGACCGCAGGCCCGAACTCGGACTCGGCCTCGACACCAGCCGCAATCAGCGCCCCCAACTCCGACCCCGCCCGCCCGCGCGACAACACCCCCACCCTCCTCGACATGCTGACCGGGGCCGCGCTGCGGACCGCCACTCACCCCGTCCGCGCCGTCCAATCAGCCGTGAGAGCCGCAGGCGACCTGGACGCCATCCCCGTCGTAGGAGCCCTCCCCGGCGCGAAGCTGGTGGCGAAGGCAGCCCGCATGGTGACCCGCGACCAGCACCACCGCCCCGACCTTCCGGCCCTCGTCGTCCCCCGCACCCCGCTCAACGGCCCCATCAGCGCCCGCCGCCACCTCTCCTTCGGCTCGCTCTCGCTCAAGGACGTGAAGAACGTCGCCAAGGCCAACGGCATGAGCGTGAACGACGTCGTCATGTCCCTGTGCACCTCGGCGATGCGCTCGTGGCTGCGTGAGCGGGACGCGCTGCCCGAGGCCCCGCTGGTGGTGGCCGTCCCGGTGGCGGTGCGCAGGGCGAAGGCGAAGGACCTCGTCGGGAACCAGATCTCGGCCATGGTCGCCCCCATGCCCACGAACCTCCCCGACCCGGTGGAACGCCTCCAGGCCGTGGGCACCGCGATGGGGAGGGCGAAGCGGCGTTTCGCGCTGGCGCCGGCGACGTGGTTGCAGGAGTTGTGCTCGCTCCTGCCCGCGCCCGTGACGAGCCTCGCCACTCCGGCGATCTTCCGGCTGGCGGGCATGGCGTGCCCGCCGGTCAACCTCATCGTCAGCAACGTGCCCGGCCCGCAGTTCCCGCTGTACATGTGCGGGGGACGCGTCCTGTCGTACTATCCGATGTCCGTTCTGACCGACATGAGCGGCGGGCTGAACATCACCTGCTTCTCCTACGACGGCATGCTCGACTTCGGCATCGTGGCCTGTCCCGAGCGGGTGGACGACGTGTGGGGTCTGCTGGAGCACCTGCGTACGGCGCTCGACGAGCTGCTAGACGAGCGAGTGGGCGATGAGTTCCGCGACGGCGTCGGGGTCGATCTGGTGGCCCGTTAGCTGGCAGAGGTTCTCCTGGTAGATCAGGATGGCGGCGAACGTGGCCGCCGCGACCTCCAGCCGGGCCGCGTCGCCGCGCGCGCCGGGCAGGGCCAGGCCGAGGGCGAACCGGGCGCGTCTGACGAGCTCGCCGTTGAGGCGGCCGAGCCGTTCCTTGACGGAGCCGTGCGTGTCGGCCTCACGGAACAGGATGCGCCGCATGGCCGGTGAGGCGCGCAGCGGCAGGACGCGCCCCAGCCGGGACAGTGTGCCCGCCGGATCGCCCGGCACCGCGTCGACCTCCCGATCGTCCTCCTCGACGTGGGTGCGCTCGTTCACCAGAGCGACCAGTACGTCGATCTTGCGGGGGAAGTAGTCGAAAATCAGCTCCTTGGGCACTTTCGCGAACTTCGCGATGACCGCAGTGGGAGTGGCCTCATATCCGCCACCCGCGAAGAGCTCCTCGGCCGCGTCCAGGATGCGCGTGCGCGCGTCACCGATCACCACAGCTCGAACCATAGTCCCACCTGCGAGTCCATCGCCATCGCGGCGAAGCGAGAGGCGTCTGCCGAGCCCTGCTCGGTCACGCCCAGTCTCTCTTCCCACTCCTTCCGATGCCGGACGAATCGGGTGAACTCTCCACACCGCACACCTCAACTGCCGAGTCACAGATGTAGCATGTGAGACATAAATGTCTCAAACGATACGCAGGTGTGTAGATGGCAGCGACCCGTGACCACATCATGAAGTTGGCGATCCAGCATCTGAACGAGAGCCCCGCCGCCTCCATGGCGCAGCTCGCGGAGGCCGCGGGGGTCAGCAGGGCCACCCTGCACCGCCACTTCAGCAGCCGCGACGACCTGATGCTGGCCCTCGCCCACCGCGCCTACGACCAGTGGGGGGACGTCCAGGTCAGCAGCGGCATGGTGGCGGCGACCGCGTCCGCCGGTCGCGAGGAGCTGGAGCAGGCGATGGACGCGCTGCTCACGGGGCTGATCGAGGTGGCGGACGCCTACGGGTTCGGGCTGACCGACGACCGGCTGGCGACCCATCCCGAGCTGAGACGGCGAGGCGACGAGCTGGAGGAGCGCGAGGTCGCGTTCTACGCCGCCGCCCAGTGCGCCGGCCTGCTCCGGGCCGACCTGCCGGCCCGCTGGATCAGCAACGTCGTCTACGGCCTGCTCGTGGCCGTCCGAGAAAGCCTGCGCAACGGCGACGTCGCGCGCCGCGACGTGCCGCGACTGCTGATCGGCACGTTCCTGGACGGCGCCGCACCCCAGCACCAAACGCAGCCTCCGCAGCAGGCACGGCCTCAGCAGCAGGCGCGGCCTCAGCACCAGGCACAGGCTCCCCAGGAGGCACGGCCTGAGCACCAGGCGTGGCCCCAGCAGCAGGCGCAGCCTCCGCAGCAGGTGCAGTCTCGGCAGCAGGTGCGGGGGGAGGAAGGATGACGATCACCACGCCGCCGCCGGTCTCGTCGAGGAGGCGGTGGGCGGGGCTCGCGGTGCTGTCGGCCAGCGTGCTGCTGGTCGTCATGGACATGACCGTGCTGAACGTCGCCCTCCCCGCCATCTCGGCGGACCTGCGTCCCGAGTCGATCGAGCTGCTGTGGATGGTGGACGCGTACGCGCTGGTCCTGTCCGGGCTGCTGGTCACGGTGAGCGCGCTGGGCGATCGGTGGGGCCGGAAGCGGATGCTGATGACGGGGTTCGCGGTGTTCGGGGCGGCGTCGCTGGCCGTGCTGGCCGCCGGCAGCCCGCTGGAGGTGATCGCGGTACGGGCGCTGCTCGGCGTCGGCGGTGCGATGATCATGCCGTCCACGCTGTCGATGATCCGGAACCTGTTCACCGACCCCCGCGAGCGCGCCAAGGCCCTCGGCGTGTGGTCGGCGATGGCCGCCGTCGGCGCCGCGCTCGGGCCCGTCGTGGCGGGCGTGCTGCTGGAGCACTTCAGCTGGCACGCCGCGTTCCTGGTGAACGTGCCCGTCATGGTCCTGGCGATCGCCTTCGGCCTGTTCCTGCTGCCCGAGACCAGGAACCCGGCGCCGGGCCGCTGGGACGCCCTCGCCACACTGCTGTCGATGGCGGGCATGGTCACCCTGGTCTACGCGATCAAGAACTTCGGCAAGTACGGCCTCACCTCCCCCGGCGCCCTGGTGGCGGCCGTGGTGGCGGTGGTGGCGCTGGGCTGGTTCGCGGTGCGGTGCCTGCGCAGGCCCGATCCGCTGCTGGAGTTGAGGCTGTTCCGCAGCCCGCCCTTCTCTGCCGGGGTCATGACGGCGCTCGTCACGTCCATCGCGATGGCCGCCGTGTTGCTGCTGCTCGCGCAGTGGATGCAACTCGTCCAGGGGTACGGGCCGCTGGAGACGGGCATCCGGCTGCTGCCCGCCGCGCTGGCCGCCGTCGTCGCCTCGCCGCTCGCCCCGTCGCTGGCCGCGCGCGTCGGAGCCCGTACGGTGCTGGCCGGCGGGCTGGCGCTGACGGGGCTGGCGTTCCTGCTGCTGTGCGTGGCGCCGAGCCCGCTGGGGTACTGGCCGGTCGCTGTCGCGCTGACGCTCATCGGCCTCGGGAACGGCTCGCTCGCCATCGCCTCGGCCGCCATCATGTCCGGCTCGCCGGCGGCCAAGTCGGGCAGCGCTGCCGCCATCGAGGAGACCAGCTACGAGCTGGGCGGGGCGCTCGGCGTAGCCGTCCTCGGTAGCGTCGCGGCCGCCGCGTATCGGGGCGAGGTGGCGTATGCGGGGCCCGGGGCGGATGCCGTGCGGGAGTCGCTGGGCGGGGCGCTCGACGTGGCCCGGGAGCTGGGAACGGCGGGCGGGCGGCTCGCCGAGCAGGCCACGGCGGCGTTCACCGACTCCCTCGTGCTGACCAGCGGGGTGGCGGCTCTGGTGCTGGCGTTGGGGACGGTGGCGGTGTGGTGGCTCACGCCGCGCGACCTCGACGTGTCATCAGCCGACCACCACTGAGGCGCTCTACGGGCGTGGAGGGCTTGGCCGCAGCACGGCATTACGCGACCTGGCGCTGTGGGACGCGGCGCGGTGCGGCACGGGCGAGGCGAGGGGCGAGAGGCGAGGCGAGGCGCTGTACGAGCGCGGGGCGCGAGGCGCGGCGCGGCGCAGGGGGACGCAGCGCAGGGGGACGCAGCGCAGGGGGACGCAGCGCAGGGGGACGCAGCGCAGGGGGACGCAGCGCAGGGGGACGCAGCGCGAGGCGAGGCGCGGGGCGCAGCGCGGCGTGGGGCGCAGCGCGGCGTGGGGCGCAGCGCGGCGTGGGGCGCAGCGCGGCGTGGGGCGAGGCGCGGGGCGCGGCGGCGTGTGGGACGCGGCGCGGTGCGAGGTGAGGGGCGAGGCGCTGTACGGGGCGCGAGGCGGGGCAAGGGGGGCGCGGCGCGGTGCCGGCGTGAGGCAGGGTGAGGCGCGAGGCGAGGCGCGGGGCGCGTGGGGCAAGGCGCTGCGAGGGCGGGGCGCAAGGCCAGGCGCGGGGTGAGGCGCGGGGCGAGGCGCGGCGAGGGCGCGGCGGGTGGGCGGGTTAGCGGTCGGGGCCGGCGACCTGTTCGGCCACGCGTCCGATCCGCGCGAGCCGCGCCAGCGCCGGCCGCGCCAGCACCTCCCCGATGTCATGCAGGGCGACGATCAACTCCTCCACCCCATCGAGCGGCATGTCAGGCTCCCTGCTCAGCAGCACCCCCCGATAGTCCTCGGGAGACACCGCCCCACCAGGCAGCTCGATGCGATCGTTCTCCACCCGGAACAACACGGGCACGGAGGTGTCGAGCACCAGCGCGAGCGCGGTCAGCTCGGCCGCCGTGAAGGCGCGCTGCCCCCGCTCCGCCTGGTGGACGGCCTGGCGGCTCCATGGCCGGTCCAGGTAGCGCCCCAGCCCTTCGCCCAGCTCCGTCAGCGACATCCGGCGCTCTGCGCGCAGCCGGGCGATCTGCCGCCCGATGGCCTCTTCTACCCGCATGCCATCACCCCTTCGCACCGGTTGTCATTCTGCACTATGACACCGACAGGTGGCCATTGACAGCGTGTCAGCCGCCGCAGTACCGTGTAAATGCACAGAGTTCCCCGTCAATGTAGTCGATGACACGAGCGATGGTGAGGCGCGAAATGCAGGACATCGTCATTGAGGTGGTCGGACCGGTCGGCGATTGCGCCGTGCTCAAGGTCGCCGGCGAGGTCGACGTGTTCACCGCCCCCAAGCTACGCGAGCAGATCATCGACCTGGCCGCCAAGGGCACCGTGCACGTCATCGCCGATCTGGGCTCCGTGCAGTTCCTCGACTCGACCGGGCTGGGCGTGCTCGTCGGCGGGCTCAAGAGGCTGCGGACGCAGGACGGGTCGCTCGCGCTCGTCATGACCACCGACCGCATCTCGCGGATCTTCAAGATCACCGGGCTGACCGCCGTGTTCAAGTCGTACGCGTCCACTCAGGAGGCGATCGCGGCCGACCCGCACTGGACGCAGGCCGTCGAGAGCGAGGCGGGCGGCGTCGCGGAGTGGTGCGCGCGGAACGGGCTGACCCACCCTTAGTCCGACCTTCGAGAGCCCTTCGCCACCGTCCGTCCGTGACGGCGACGAAGGGCATGCCAGGTCTCAGACCTGGGAGGCCTCGTCGAGGACGGCGAGCTCCTCCTCGCTCAGCGTCAGCGCCGCCGCCTCCATCAACGGCCGGAGCTGCTCCAGGTCGCGCGCGCTGGCGATCGGCGCCGTGACGGTGGGCTGGGCGGCCACCCAGGCCAGCGCCACCGAGGCCGGCGCGACCCCCCGCTCCTGCGCCAGGCTGTTCAGGGCCGCCACGGTCCTGGGGCCGTGGGCGGTCTCCAGGTACTCGGCGGCCTTGCCGGCCCGCGGGCTGTCCACGTCCACGCCGGGCGCGTACTTGCCGGTCAGGAACCCGCGCGCCAGCCCGAAGTACGGCACGCTGGACAACCCCTCCCGGGCCACGACCTCCCGCAACTCCCCCTCGTACCCGCGCTCGACCAGGTTGTACGGCTGCTGCAACGCGACATACCGGGCCAGCCCCTCCGCGTCGGAGAGCTTGAGCGCCTCCGCCAGCCGCGGCGCCGAGTAGTTGGACGCGCCGACGTGGCGCACCTTGCCCTCCCGCACCAGCGCGTCGAAGGCGGCGAGCGACTCCACCAGCGGCGTGTCGTGGTCGTCCACGTGCGCCCAGTAGAGGTCGATGTAGTCGGTGCGCAGCCTCCGCAGCGAGTCCTCGACCGCAGTTTTGATCGTCGCAGGCGCGAGCCCCGCCACCCCCTCCAGCATGCCGACCTTGGTGGCCAGCACGATCGAGTCGCGGTTGCGGCGCGCGGCCAGCCACTCGCCGATGATCATCTCGGACGTGGACTCCCCCGTCGCCCAGTACGGGTACACGTCGGCCGTGTCGAGGAAGTTGCCGCCGCCTTCGACGTAGGCGTCGAGGATCGCGAACGACGTCTCCTTGTCGGCCGTCCAGCCGAAGACGTTGGTGCCGAGCGATATCGGGAACACGGACAGGTCCGTGGTGCCTATTGATCTCATCCCGCTATTATCCGCACATCCAAAAAGGAGACTGCGATGCGGCCCCGGTTACGAGGATGCCTGGTCGGCGCGGTGGTGGCGGCCGGTTTGTGCACGGCGGCCCTCGTGGTGGCGCTGCGGCCCGGCGGGGACGAGCAGCCCGGCCCGCGGCCCTCTCCGGCCCGTACCGAGATCGTCTCGGAACGCCGCCTGGACGAGCGCAGGATGGAGCTGACGATCAGGTCGCGGGCGCTCGACGCGACCACGAAGGTGCGCCTGCTGCTCCCGCGCGGCTGGGAGTCCCGCACGGGCTGGCCGGTGCTGTGGCTGCTGCACGGCGGCCTGGACGACTACACCTCGTGGACCGCGAAGACCGACGTCGAGGCGCTCACCCGCGACACCGGCGTGCTCGTCGTGATGCCGGACGGCGGCAGGTGCGGCAGCTACTCCGACTGGTGGAACGGCGGCGAGGGCGGCCCGCCGCGCTGGGAGACCTACCACCTGAAGGAGCTGCTGCCGCTGCTCGAAGCGCGTTACCGGGCGGGCGCGCGGCAGGCCGTCGCCGGGTACTCGATGGGCGGGCAGGGCGCCATGCTGTACGCGGCCAAGGGGCGCTTCGAGGCGGCGGCCTCGTTCAGCGGGGCCCTGCACATCCTGGGGCCCGGCGTGCCGCAGGCGGTGATGGCGGGCACGTCGATCGGGTGTTTCGGCACCGACTGGAAGCGGGTGTGGGGGGATCCTGAGGAGCAGCGGGAGGTGTGGCGGGCGCACAACCCCTACGATCTGGCCGGCGAGCTGAAGGGCGTGCGGCTGTACGTGGGCGCCGGGCAGGGTGATCTGGTGGAGGATCTGGCGAACCGGGCGGCCAGGGCGTTCACGGGGCGGCTGGAGGAGCTGGGCATCCCGGTGCGTACGCACTTCCATCAGGGCGGGCACAACCACACGTCCTGGCAGCGGGAGCTGCACCGCGCCTACCCGATGCTGATGTCCGCCATCGGCGCACGACCCGCATGAACGCCGTCAGTTGACGCGGTCCACCAGGGAGTGGCACAGGGCGCGCAGTTCCGCCGCGTCCGGCAGGCACTCGTCCAGCACGCCCAGCGCCGAGCCCATGTACCGGTCGGCCAGCACCCGCGCCCGCTCCCTCCCGCCGGCCTCCTCCACGAGGTGGGCGGCCTGCCGTACGGACTCCTCGTCCGTCGCCCCGGTGGCGAGGACGGCGGCCAGCTCGCGCGCGGCCGGCCCGCCGGTGGCGAGGGCGGCGAGGACGGGCAGGGTCTTCTTGTCGCGCCGCAGGTCGTTGTAGACGGGTTTGCCGGTCAGCCGCGGGTCGCCCCAGATGCCGAGCATGTCGTCCACGATCTGGAAGGCCACCCCGAGGTCGCGCCCCATCCCCCACATGCGGTCGGCCAGCCCGGGCGCCCCGCCCAGGGCCACGCCCGCCGCCGCGGCGGCCCCCAGCAGGCCGCCGGTCTTGCCCGCGGCCATCTCGGCGTACTCGTCGAGGGTGACGACGTCGGGGCCGCTCCAGGGGCGGTTCTCGAAGGCCATGTCGGCGGTCTGGCCCTGGACGAGCTCGATCAGGGCCGCCGACAGGTACGGCATCGCCTCGGGCCGCCCGGCGAGCTGGCCGACGGCCAGGGCCAGGAGCGCGTCGCCGGTGAGCAGCGCGGGGCCGACGCCGTACGCCTTCCAGAGGGCGGCGCGGTGCCTGCGCAGCTCGTCGCGGTCGATGATGTCGTCGTGCGCCAGTGAGAACGCGTGCACCAGCTCGACCGCCACGGCCGCGGGGAGCGCGTCCTGGGCGGCGCCGCCGACGGCTTCTGCGCTGAGCAGGGCGAGGGCGGGCCGCAGGCCCTTGCCGCCGTCCGCGTCCAGCTCCCTGCCGTCGAGATCCGCCCAGCCCATCGCGAACGCCACCATCCTGGCGCCCCAGGGGTGCAGCCCTGCGACCGACTCACGCAGAGCGGGTTCGAGCAGGCGCCGGCAGCGGGCGATCGTGCCGCTGCTGTGCGGATGGCTCAGATTCAATGGTGCTCCTACCCCGGTACGATCTTGAATCTACATGCACAAGCATGTGATACTCCACCCATCGGTTGACTTTTGTCAGGGAATGTCCGTGATGTGAGACGTGCACCCTGTGCGATGAAGGGATCACCAGTGGCAATCGTGACACTCGCGGTCGCATCCACTGCATTCGCCCCCACTGCCCCCGCACGTCCACAGCAGGGCCGCGCCGCTCCGCCACTCTAGGACGCCCGCCGAACACCCTCACTCACCGCGTGAGCCGATGGGTCACGCCGTCACTCTCAGTCGCACCATGTATCCGGATCGGGGATCGTTTGCCATGCCGCACGTCAAGGGAGCCTTGACGACCAGTCCGCACATCGTCCCAACCCACCGGGCCATACCCAGGCTCGTGAGCGACCCGGTCACCGAGCTGGCCAGGATGGGCACCGACGCGTCCGGCCAGGTCGTCCGGCTCCACCTCGGCCCCTTCCGCCCCTACCTCGTCTCCCACCCCGACCACGTCCAGCAGGTGCTCAAGTCCGACTGGACCAACTTCGTCCGCGAGGGCGTGTTCTGGCGGCCGTTGCAGCGCCTGATCGGCCAGAGCATCCTCGGCGAGGGCGAGGCCTGGGCGTCGGCGAGGAAGATCCTCCAGCCGCTCTTCACCGCGCGCTACACGGCGTCGCTGGCCGAGGACATGGCCGACATCATCGCCGAGCGCATCGACGAGCTGGACGGCTTCGCGCGCACCGGGGAGCCGATCGACGTGGAGCACCAGATGACCTCCATCGTCAACCAGGCGGTCATCAAGGTGCTGTTCGGCGGCCGGATCACCCGGGAGACCGCCGAGCGACTGGCTCCCGAGTTCGCCACCTGCGCGACCTCGATCGGCTTCCGGATGCTCTTCCCGTTCGCGCCGTACTCGATCCGGGTGCCGGGCGACCGCGCCTTCCTGAAGTCGGCGAAGAAGATCGACGAGATCGTCTACCCGCTCATCCAGCAGGCCCAGCGCGAGAACAACAACGGCAAGGAGGTCGTCTCCGCGCTGCTCACGGCCAGGCTGGAGAAGGAGGGCAGGGCCGACCTGCACCAGGTGCGCGACGACCTGGTCAACATCTACGGCGCGGCCTCGGAGACCACGGCGATGTCGCTGATCTGGCTGTGGCAGGTGCTGCACGACCACCCGGACGTCAACGCCCGGCTGCGGGAGGAGATCGACCGCGTGGTGGGCGACGGCCCGGTGCGGCCCTCGCACGTCGCCGAGCTGCCCTACCTGCGCATGGTGCTGCAGGAGCTGCTGCGGGTCTATCCGAACGCCTGGGTCGTGCCGCGCCAGACGGTGGCGGACACGGAGATCGGCGGCGTCCGGATCGAGGCCGGCTCGCAGGTGCTGATCAGCCCGTACACCACGCACCGGCTGGAGGAGTTCTGGCCCAGGCCGCTGGAGTACGACCCTGAGCGCTGGGCCAACGAGAAGACCGAGCGCCGGCACCGCTACGCGTTCATCCCGTTCGGCCTGGGCCCGCACGTCTGCCTCGGCCAGCACCTGTTCTACGTCGAGGCGTCCCTGGTGATCGCCAACCTGATGAGCAGGTACCGGCCGGTCCTGGCCAACCCGCAGAAGCTGCGGCCGGTCCCAGGCGGGGCCACGCTGCGTCCCAAGCAGAAGCTCTTCCTCCACCTCCGGCCGATCGAACGGAACCGCGCGGCATGAGCATCGGCGAAGCGGTGGACACCATCGCGGAAGCGGACGAACTGGTCACCAGCCTCATGCTCCGCCCGTGGGGGCAGGTCTCGCCCTCTGTCTACGAGACCGGGCGGCTGGTCTCGCTCGCCCCCTGGCTGACCGGCCATCGGGACCGCATCGACTACCTCGTCCGCACCCAGGGGCAGGACGGCGGCTGGGGCGCGCCCGACGGGTACGGCGTGGTGCCGACCCTGAGCGCCACGGAGGGGCTGCTCGCCGCGTGGCGGCGCGGGGACCTGGACGGCGGTGGCGACCGGCTCGCCGCGGCGGCCGACCGGGGGCTGCGGGTGCTGGCCGCCTGGCTGGGCGGCCCGCTGGAGCTGCCCGACATGCCGGCGATAGAGCACATCGTCCCCTCCCTGGTCGACCGCATCAACCGGCACGTCGAAGGGCTGCCCGGCCGCTCGCCCGTGCCGCTTCCCACGAGCATGAGCTACGACATGCTGCACGTGGTCAGGTCGCGGGTCCGGTCCGGCGAGGAGGTGCCGGAGAAGCTGCTGCACGCCCTGGAGATCGCGGCCGAGGCGGCGGCCGGAGCGCCCGGCATCCGTCCCACATCCATCGGGAGCGTCGGCGCCTCGCCCGCCGCGACCGCCGCCTGGCTGGGCGAGCGCGGCGACCACGACGCGCACGACCCGGCCCGCGGCCATCTGGAGGCGGTGGTCAGGTTATTCGGCGGCCCGGTGCCCGTCGGGCTGCCCATCACCGTGTTCGAGCGCGGCTGGGTGCTGAGCTGGCTGCTGCGCGCGGGCGTGGCCGTGGAGGTGCCGCCGGAGATGGTGGCCGACATCAGGGCGGCCATCGGCCCCGCCGGGACGCCCGCGGGGCCGGGGCTGCCCGCCGACTGCGACACGACGTCCGTGGCGCTGTACGCGCTGGCGCTGCTCGGCGCGCCCTTCGAGCCGGACAGCCTGTGGGCGTTCCGGACCGGCACCCACTTCTCCACCTGGCCCGGCGAGCAGGGCATGTCGGTCAGCGTCAACGCGCACGTGCTGGACGCCTTCGGCGAGTACGTCCGCCGCAGGCCCGCCGCCGCGCCGCGGTACGAGCAGACGATCGCCGAGCTGGCCGCCTGGATCCGCGATCGCCGGCTGCCGGACGGGAGCTGGACGGACCGGTGGCACGCCTCGCCGTACTACGCCACGGCGAGCTGCGCGCTGGCGCTCGACGCCTTCGGCGGCGACGCCTCGCGGGAGGCGGTGCGCGCGGCGGCCGAGTGGGTGCTGGACACGCAGCGGCCTGACGGCTCGTGGGGCCGGTGGGAGGGCACGGCGGAGGAGAGCGCGTACGCGATCCAGATCCTGCTGCTGACCAGCGGGCACGAGGATCCGCGTCGCCTGCGCGCGGCGGAGCGCGGCGAGGCGCATCTGGCCGGCTCGGGCGGCGGCGACCACCCGCCGCTCTGGCACGACAAGGACCTGTACGTCCCCCAGGCCGTGGCCCGCGCCGCGGTGATCGCGTCGTCGCACCTCATCCGGCGCGCGCGGGCGGGGGTGGGCTAGCCGCGATGGGCGTCCGCATCCGCCGCGAGGTCCCGGACGGTGTACGCGTGCGTGTCCCTGGCCATGTACCAGCCGCCACTGAAGGTCACGCACCTGTACTGCCCGTCCGCGACCCACGCGAGGCCGGCGGGCAGGCCGGCGACGGCCTCGGCGAAGTCCGCGTTGAGCGCGCGGATGTGCGCCGAGACCCGCTCGACCGCCTCCCCGGTGCTCAGGCCGTCGCGTTCGTAGATCAGGACGGCGTTCGGCTTGCCCTCGTCGCGTTCCCGCTGGAAGGTCCTGACGTCGTTGGCCAGCCGCAGGCACGCCGCGCCGAGGTCGGTGACCCGCTCGATGGACCTCCAGTCGGCGGGGGCGGGGCCGCAGATCGCCAGGGCCGCCAGCCACCACGTGTGGTAGAGGAAGGTGACGGCGGCGTGGGGCAGGTACTCCTCGTACGCCGGCCACGGCTCGCCGCCCGTGGCCCAGACCCGTTCGCGGGCCATCGCCTCGCCGGTGCGTCCGAGCTGCGCCACCAGGTCCGGCAGGTACGTGCCGGCGCCGCCGTACCGGTGGAAGCGGGCGCACCAGGCCTGCCAGGCCCGCAGCGCCTCGTCCACGGGCCGCGTCCCGGTGGCCGGGGCGGGCGAAGCGCCGGACAGGACGGCGGCCAGGTCGCGGAACAGCGCCACGATGTCGCGGTCGGTCCAGTTTCCCGCGATGTTGTCGGTGATGTCGTCCACGCCGAACAGGATCGTGCTGAGCGCTCCGAGATCGGCGATCTGTTCCCGCCGCGCGTGCGGGAACGTGGCCGCGGCGGACAGGCAACTGAAGGCCAGCCGGCTCGCGGCACTGTTACCGTCGGCGAACAGCGAGGTGTACGGACGGAGAAGTCCCTCCACCTCCGGCACTGCGTCGAGCGCGGCTTTCAGCACGTCACCCCGGTCCTGTTCGGGCACGCCTGCGAGTTGATGTGACTGCTCCAGGAGCTGGTCGGCGAGGTCATTACGGATGCCGAAATACGCGGACTCGGGATCGATCACTTACCAATAATACCGAATTTGACCCATTTTGTCGCAAATTTGACTAAATTGGGTCAAGTCCCTGACTTCTGTGATTCTCGTTGCTTGAGAGGTGCTTTGCCCTGCGCTAGGGTTCCTTGATCGATATGATGTCCCGCGTCACCGTACGCCAGGTGGCCGGAACACAACATGTGAACTTTCACAGGGTGGGTACAATGCGCTTCCGCAAGACGCGGCTGCGGACCAAGATCACCGCCATGCTGCTCTCCCTGGCAGCGTTGTGGGTCTTCGCCGCGTGGGTCACCCTCCGCGAGGGTGTCAACCTCCTGTGGGTCTCCCAGCTCGACGCCTCCGTGTCGGCCCCCAGCGACCCCTTGCTCTTCGCCCTGCAGAGAGAGCGCAGGCTCTCCATGGTCAGGCTGAGCGAGAAGACGGTCCAGACCCGCAAAGACCTCGAGACCCAGCGGAAGGAGACCGACCGCCTGCACGCCGCCTTCCGCGAGGCGGCGGACACCACGGTCGTCGGCTGGGCCCTGGACGACCAGGGCGAGGAGCGCCTCGCCGGGATGCTCACCCGGCTGGAGTCGCTCAAGGAGATCCGCAAGAACATCGACGCGGGCCGGTTCGACCGGGGCCAGACCTCCGGCGCCTACGACGGCGTCATCGACCCCATCTACGACGTCTACGGCTCGCTGGCGACGCTCGACGACAAGGACCTCGCCAAGGACGTCCGCTCCCTGCTCGCCCTCAGCCGCGCCCGCGAGCTTCTCACCAGGGAAGACGCCCTGCTGGCCAACGCGCTCGGCGAGGGGCGGCTGGAGCCCTCGACGGTGGCCGAGTTCACCCGGATCGTGGGCTCCTGGCGGATCACCGCCGAACAGGCCGCGACCGACCTGCCCGACAGCGACAGGGCCTCCTACGACGAGCTGATCAAGAGCCAGGCGTCCGTGCGGCTCCAGAACCTGGAACGACAGGTCATGGAGCACGACCAGTCCGCGCTGGACCTGCCGTTCACCGCCACGGAGTGGAAGGCGGCCACCGAGCGCTTCCTCGCCGACTTCAACAAGATGGTGCTCGACGCGGGCGACAGTGTGGTCGACCGCACCATCCCGGTCGCCGTCAACGTCATCGTCCGGCTGGTCCTGGCCGGCGGTCTCGGCCTCCTCGCGGTCATCGCCTCGATCATCCTGTCCATCACCACCGCCAGGCAGTTGCTCGCCCAGCTCCAGAAGCTGCGCGACGCCGCCCACGAGCTTTCCGACGAGCGCCTGCCCGGCATCGTCGACCGCATCGGCCACGGCGAGGAGGTGGACGTCGCCAAGGAGGCCCCCGCGCTCGACTTCGGCGACGACGAGATCGGCCAGGTGGGCCAGGCGTTCAACACCGTGCAGCGAACCGCCATCGCCGTCGCCGCCGAGCAGGCCGAGCTGCGCCGCAGCATCCGCGACATCCTGCTCAGCCTGGCGCGCAGGACGCAGGGCCTGGTGCACCGCCAGCTCACCGTCCTCGACGTGATGGAGCGCCGCGAGACCGACCCCGAGGAGCTGAAGGAGCTCTTCCGCCTCGACCACCTCGCCATCCGCATGCGCCGCAACGCGGAGAACCTGATCGTCCTGTCCGGCTCCTCGCCCGCCCGTACGTGGCGGCGTTCGGTGCCGATGGTGGACGTGGTCCGCGGCGCGCTGGCCGAGGTCGAGGACTACACCCGCGTCTCGCTCATGCCGATGGGCGACGTGGTGCTCGTCGGCCGGGCCGTCGGTGACGTGATCCACCTGCTCGCCGAGCTGATCGAGAACGCCGTGTCGTTCTCGCCGCCGTACACCAACGTGCAGGTCAGCGGCCAGCTCGTGGCCAACGGGTACGTGATCGAGATCGAGGACCGCGGCCTCGGCATGAAGCCCGAGGACCTGGACTCGGCCAACGAGCGCATCGCGGACCCGCCCGAGTTCCGCATCACCGGCACCGCGCGGCTGGGCCTCTACGTGGTCAGCCAGCTCGCCAAGCGCCACGAGATCCAGGTGGTGCTCAAGGCGTCCCCGTACGGCGGCACGACGGTCGTGGTGCTGCTGCCGCAGGAGCTCGTCCAGCTCGACCCGACGCCCGAGCCGCGTGGCACCGGCGAGCGGGAGCGGCTGCCGCGCAGGCAGCCCGCCGTCGCCACGGCAAGCCGGCCCGCCACGGCGGAGAACGTGCGCACGCTGCCGTCGCGCCCCGCCGTCCCGGCCCCCACGCCCGCCTCCGACCCCCTGCCCACCCGATCGCCCCGGCCGGAAGCCGCACCGGGGCCCGCCCGATCGCCCCGGCCAGAGGCCGCGCCCGGCCCCGGCCGCCCGGCGCAGCCGGAGGCCGCGCCCCGGCCCCTCCGGCCGGAACCCGTGCCCGCCCCGGAACCACAAGCCGAAACGCCAGCCGAACCGGAGCAGGAGTCTGTGACCGAGTTCACACCAGGGGGGCTTCCCCTTCGGGTGCCCCAGGCCAACCTGGCGCCAGCGCTGCGGGACGACACGCCCACGCAGCCCGACTTTGAGGAGGACGATGACGAGCGCTCGCCGGAGGAGATCCGCGCGATGATGGGATCTCTGCAGTCAGGCACCCGTCGCGGCCGCTCCCAGGCGGCCAAGATGCTGGACGACCAGCAAGGAGGTGACGCATGACCCCCACCTCGGGCACCGACCTCAACTGGCTGATGGACGACCTGGTCAACAGGGTCAAGGAGGCCGAGCACGCGATCGTGCTGTCCTCCGACGGGCTGCTCATGGCCTCGTCCGCCGCGCTGCAGCGCACCGACGGCGAGCACCTGTCCGCCGTGGCCTCCGGGCTGCAGAGCCTGGCCAAGGGCGTCTCCGACCACATCGCCGGTGGTGCGGTGCGGCAGACGGTCGTGGAGTGGAAGAATCAGTTCCTCATCGTCACCGCGGCGGGCGAGCGGGCCTGCCTGGCCGTGCTGTGCGCGCAGAACGCCGACATCGGGCTGGTCGCGTACGAGATGGCGATGATGGTGGCGCGGGTCGGCCAGTACCTCACGTCCGGCGCGCGCGGCGCCCAGGCCGCCGCCGGGAGCGACCGGTGAGAGGCGCGGACGAGCCCACGGACGAACACTGGGTGGATCCGGAGATCATCCGGCCCTATGTCGTGACCCGTGGCCGTACCCAGCCTGCCCACGGCAGGTTCGACCTGATCTCCATGGCGCTGGCGATCGGCCCGCCGCCAGGGCCGGACGCCGGGCTGGACCCGGAGCACCTGCGCATACTCCAGCTCTGCCGCGAACCCAAGTCCGTAGCCGAGATAGCCGCATACCTGGACCTTCCGGCCGGCACCATCCGCGTGCTGCTCGGCGACCTGTTCGACCGCGAACTCGTCTCTGCCCAGGAACCAACATCCGAGGTGGACATGCACGACATGAAGCTCTACAGGGCGGTGCTCGATGGTCTTCGCTCGCTCTGAGCGTCCGCGCCTGCCGACCGCGATCAAGATCCTGGTCGCCGGCGGGTTCGGCGCGGGCAAGACGACGATGGTGGGCGCCGTGTCCGAGACCCGGCCGCTGCGCACCGAGGAGGTGCTCACCGACCGCGGCATCGGCGTCGACGACCTCACCTCCGTCGAGGCCAAGCGCACCACCACCGTGGCGATGGACTTCGGCCGCATCACCCTCGGCAACGACTACGTCCTGTACCTGTTCGGCACGCCGGGGCAGGAGCGGTTCTGGTTCGTGTGGGACGAGCTGGCGGAGGGCTCCCTGGGCGCCGTCATCCTCGCCGACACGCGGCGCCTGGCCGACTGCTTCCCCTCGGTCGACTACTTCGAGCGGCGGGGCACCCCGTTCGTGGTGGCGGTCAACTGCTTCGAGGGCGCGCCCACGTTCGAGCTGGACGAGGTGCGGCTGGCGCTGCAGCTCAACCCGTCGATCCCGATCATCCTGTGCGACGCGCGCAAGCGCGACTCCAGCCGGGAGGTGCTGATCACGCTCGTCAAGCACTCGGCCCGGCTGCGCGCCGAACCGGTCGGTAGCTGACACTGCTGAGCGAGAGGCCCGCCCGGCCCTCTCGCGCTGATCAGAACCCGTCCGGCACCGTGTAACGCCACCCCGGCTGCCAGGCGGACCTCCCCTCCCCCAGCAGCGCCTCCAGTGAGGCCCCGTCGAGCAGGCAGTCCAGCGCCCACCGGTTCGCGGAGTGGGCGATCACCAGCACCCGGGCGCCGTCCCAGCCCTTCACCAGGTCGTGCAGGAACGCCCGCGTGGCCGCCACCACCTGGCTGTAGCTCTGCCCGCCGGGAAACGGCTCGTCGATGTGCCTGGCGCGCCGCTCGGCGATCAGCGCGGCCGGGCTGCCGTTGAGGTCGCCGTAGTCGCACTCGCGCAGCCGCCGGTCCTGGAGGATCGGCGGGTAGCCGTCGGGGAAGGCGATCCTGGCCGTCCGCACGGCGCGGTGCAGGTCGGACACGAACACCGCCGCCAGCCCGTCGGCCCGGCGGCGCTCGCCGAGCTCGAGCGCCTGACGGTGGCCGGCGGCCGACAGCTCTCCGGGCAGCCAGCCGGTGGAGATGCCGTCCTCGTTGTCGGTGGTGGTGGCGTGCGTCTCGTAGATGAGCTCCACGGCCATGGCGGGCCTCCCTGTGGCTCGGTCCTGCACGGCGGGGGGCGACGGCCGCCCGGCTGATCTCCATACTGACCGCCGGACGCCCGGCAGGACAGGGATCGACGCCAGGCGGGGTCCGGGGGAAGGTGGGGGCATGAGTGCTTCAGCGCCGCCCGGAGAGGTGCCGTACAAGGCGGGGCAGACCGCGCTCGTGCTCGACGTGCCGGAGGCCGAGCCGCTGGTACGGCCGTGGCGGGCACGGGAGGTCGGCGTGTCCGCGCACGTGACCGTGCTGACGCCGTTCCTGCACGCGAGCCTGATCGACGACGGGGTCCGCGGCGAGCTGCGGGCGCTGTTCGGGCGGCATCCGGCCATCGACGTGAGCTTCCGCGAGATCCGGCGCTTCCCCGGGGTGGTGTATCTCGCGCCGGAGCCCGTGCGGGCGTTCGTGCGGCTCATCGAGGCGGTGGCCGGGCGGTGGCCGCAGACTCCGCCGTACGGCGGGCTGTACGACGACGTCGTGCCGCACCTGACGCTGGGCGTGGAGGGGGCCGTGGACGAGGCGCGGGTGGCCGGAGCGCTGCCGCTGGCGGCGCGGGTCGCGGCCGTGACGCTGCTGGTGCGTGACGGCGCCGGGTGGTGGCGGCCGGTCGACGTGTTCCCGCTCGCGGCTCAGCGGGCGTAGCGGGCGGCCAGGCGGGGCAGGCGGCGGTCCAGCTCGTCGCCCTCGTCGAAGTCGAAGCTCCAGTCCGGGTCGAGGCCGGGGTAGGAGATCGTGTACGAGCCGGGAGGCAGCTCCTCGCCGGTCGCCCTGCGGTAGGCGTCGTGGGCGGTCGCCAGCATCTCCTCGCAGTCCAGGTCAGCCCGGTCGGCCGTCTCCTGGACGGCCGGGAGGTCGGCGAGCGTGTCGGGGTCGGCCAGGGCCCGATCGAACGCCTCGCGGCCCTGCGCGATCAGCCACCCCCTGAAGTACTCGAAGCCGTCGTCGGAGCAGCCGCCGTTGGCGAGGTAGGCGGCGCCCCAGAGCGGGGCCCGGTAGGAGGCGGCCATGAGGGCCCAGAAGGCCTGCTGGGCGGCGATGATCTCGGCGGGCGGGAGGGCCGACAGCAGGTCGGTGAGGCGGGCGGCGACCTGCCACGCGTCTCCGGCTCCCGCGCGGGCCTGCTCGACGAGCTGCCAGTAGCGTGTGGTGTCCATGGCCGCTGAGCATGCCAGCCGGGTCCGACAAAGCACGGCAGGGCCGGGGCTCAGTCCGTCCAGTCCAGGTAGGCGTCCAGCGCCGCCGCGCCCCGCAGCATCGCCCGCCCCCTGGCCGACAGCCGGGCCTGCCAGTCGCGCAGCGCGCTCTCCAGCGGCGCCAGGCCGCCCGCCGTGCGCACCTGCCGGATCAGCGGCGCGATCTGCTCCAGCAGGTAGCCGCCCCGCCGGAGCTGGTGGGCGAGCTGCGCGTCGCGGACGTCGGCGGCGCTGTAGACGCGGTAGCCGGTGGCCGGGTCGCGGCGCGGCTCGACCAGCCCGGCCTGCTCCCACTTGCGCAACGTCGCGGGGCGGATCCCCAGCTTCCTGGCCAGCGGGCCGATGAAGGTGCCGCCGGGCTCCGGCGAGCGCAGCGGCACCAGGGTGCGCAGCGCCTGCTCGACCGCCTGGAGGGTGCCGCGGTCGTCGAGGAGCTGCGCGTGGCTCTCGTCGATGAGCCGCAGCGCCTCCTCGGTGGCGCCCTCGTTCGCGGCCCGCATGATGGACGTCGCCGTCGCGTGCCCGTGCCCCGGCACCAGGGCGAGGAACGCGCGCAGCGCCTGGGCGTGGCGGCCCGTGTAGGTGCGGTAGCCGTGCTCGGTGCGCGCGGCGGCCGGGAGGATGCCGGCGTCCTCGTAGTTGCGGACCGCCTGGGTGGACAGGCCGTGCTCGCGCGCCAGGTCCACCGGTCGCAGCCGCCCTCGGGGCATGACGTACCTCACCAGGTTGAGGGTCCGGCGGGGGTGGTGCGACGGATCCACGGTCAAAGTCTCAACAGGAACTTCAACGATACCGTGGAAGGTACGTTCCCGACAGAATAGGACCGTGTCATGCATGCTGCCCCGTCGGTCGCCGACGCCGCCCGGGATCTCGACGTCGAGGGCGTCGCCGCCGTCACCCGGTTCGTCCGTTCGCTGCCCGCCCGTCCCCGGCTGCTGGGGCTGGGCGAGGCGATGCACGACGAGCGGCCGATTCACGAGCTGCGCAACGAGATCTTCAGGGAGCTGGTCGAGCGGGAGGGTTTCCGCGCGTTCGCCATCGAGAGCGACTGCGTGGCGGGCCTGCTCGTGGACGAGTACGTCCGGACGGGCGAGGGCTCGCTGGACGAGGTCATGCGGGCCGGGTTCAGCCACGGCTTCTGGGACCGGGAGGCGACCCGCGACCTCCTGCGGTGGATGCGCGCGTACAACGAGGGCCGTCCCGAGGGGGAGCGGCTGCGTTTCTTCGGCTTCGACGCGCCCCTGGAGATGATGAGCGCGGCCAGCCCTCGTCACACGCTCGTCGGGCTGCACGACTACCTGTCGGCGGCCGGCGTCCCCCTCCCCTGCTCCCGCGACACCCTGGAGCGCCTGCTCGGGCCCGACGAGCGGTGGACGGACGAGGCCGCCGCCATGGACCCGTCCCGGTCGGTGGGGAACTCCCCCGACGTCCCCGAGCTGCGGCTGCTCGCCGACGACCTCGTTCCGCTGCTCACCACGCACGCGCCGCACCTGATCCCCGCGACCTCAGGCACGGACCGGGAGCGGGCTGAGTGGGAGCGGGCTGAGTGGGAGCGGGCGCACCTGTACGCGCGGACCGCCACAGGGCTGCTGCGCTACCACGCGGGCATGGCCGACCCGTCACCGCAGCGCGTCGCGCGTCTGCTGGGCCTGCGAGACGCGATGATGGCCGACAACCTGGAGGCCGTCGCCCAGCACGGGCCCGCGCTGGTCTTCGCCCACAACCGGCACCTGCAGCGGGAGGTCAGCCGGTGGCGGCTCGCGGACCTGGACCTGGAGTGGTGGAGCGCGGGAGCCATCACCGCCGCGCGTCTGGGCACCGGGTACGCCTTCCTGGCCTCAGGGCTCGGCGCCGTCCGCCACCAGGGGCTCGGGGACCCGGACCCCGGGACGGTGGAAGGGGTGCTGGCCGCCCTCCCCGGGCAGCGGTACCTGGTCGACTCGCGGATGCTGGCGTCGGCCCTGGAGGGGGCCAAGCTCACCCAGCGGACGGAAACGGCGGACAACCACGGATATTTCCCGCTCGATCCGGATCAGCTCAGCGCGACCGACGGGATCATCTTCGTCAAAGACGTGGCAGGAGAACCCTGACCCTTGAGCACCTGCTCGCACGCCAGCAGCAGCACCCCCGCGCTCCAGGCGTGCGACAGCGTCAGGTACATGCCCTTCGGCTGGAAGCAGTCCGTCTGGTAGTACCGCTCGGTGATCATGCCCCGGTAGGCGTTGAGGTCGCCGTCGGCCGCCGGAAGGAGCTGGCGGAAGCAGTCCAGCGTCTCGTACGCCCGTTCCGCGTAGTACGGGTCGCCCAGCGCCTCCGACAGCTCCACCAGCTCGGCCGTGCACACCAGCCCGTACGCGTGCAGGTGCTGGTTCGACGGCGAGGCCTGGTCGGCGCCCCGGGTGGCGAAGCCGTAGCGGCCGAGCGGGGTGCGGGGGCCGAAGCGCACGTTGTAGGTGTAGCGGAAGGTGAGCGTCCAGTCGGCGGCGCGGCGGGCCAGGTCGAGCCAGCGGGCCGCGCCCGTGCGGCGGTGCAGCGCCATGTACGCCATCACGGCCGCGTACCCGTCCTCCGAGGTGGGGGCCAGGTCCACGTCCTCGGGCGCGCCGTAGATGAACTCGTCATCCACGAACGAGGCGTAGTACTCCCCCGCCCGCTCGGCCGCCCGCAGGTGGTCAGGGTCGCCTGACTCGGCGAGCGCGGCCACCCAGGTCAGGCCGGACGCGCCGGACCAGGACAGGACCTCGCCGGTGGCCGCGTGGTGCAGCGTGCCGAGGTTGCCGTCGGCGCGCTGTCGGGCGGCCATGACCCGCAGGTTGGAGCGGGCGGCCGCCTCCCAGGCCGGGTCGTGGCGCAGGCGCAGCGCGCGCAGCAGGAAGAGGGTGGCCTCCCCGAGCGTGCGCGCGTGCAGGGCGTCCTTGACGTGGCTCCAGCTCTGCGACCAGCCCGACTTCCGGTACCAGGTGCCCCAGAACGTCCCCGACGGCGACAGGTTGGCGCAGATGAAGCCGATGACCCGTTCGGCGGCGGCGACGTGCTCGGGCCGTCCCCTCCGCAGCCCGTGCTCCAGGAGCGCCGCCGCCCACGGGATCCCGCTCACCCAGCCGACGTGCATGGCCTGCCGGTCCACCCGCTCGCCGTCGGTCCCGCTCACCTCCCTGTCGAACCCGACCGTCTCCAGCAGCACGCCGGGGTCGGGGTCGTAGTGCCAGCGGTACAGGCCCTCGGCCGCGATGTCGGCGGCCTGCGCCACGTCCTCCCACGGCTCGACGGGGGCGGCGGGCAGGCGCAGGTCGCGGTCCTCGCGCAGGAGCGGCGCGTACGCGTGCCGGTCCGCGGGCAGCGCGCTGGTCGCGAGCGTGAGGACGTGCGTCTCGCCCGGCTGCCACACGTGCGTGGCGGCGCCGGCGGGCAGCGCCAGCGCGGAGCCGTAGTAGGTGACGGGGAACTCGCGGTACGGGAACAGCAGCGCGACCGTCGCCCGTCCCGCCTCGTGCTCGATGGCCAGGCCGGTCGGCCCGAGCGGCGAGTGCTCGTCCGCGATCAGCGCGGCGCCGCCGGCGTCGCCCCAGACCAGGACGGCGGGGGTGGCGGCGCGGTCGGCGCGGAAGCCCCAGCGGGCCGAGACCATCTCCTCGGGGCGGTCGGCGCCCGGCTCGAAGCGGGGGAAGACGCGCTGGCAGTCCTCGGGGCGGTTCTCGCCGTAGAAGAGGCCGGGGATGAGCCACCACGGGCCGGCGACGGCCGCCACCGACCTGCTCACGCGGACGGTGGCGGGGGCCGGGGCGGCGCCGTCGTACCGGAGGGTGAGGGTCAGCTCGCGGCGGCCCGTGGGGCGCCGCTCGCCCCACGCCCACCCGACGCTGAACGGTCCCGCCGCGTCCAGCGGCTCGATGAGCACCTCGCCGCCGTCGGGATCGGGGACGACGACGGCGCTCACCAGGCCTCCACGGTGAAGGCGCCCCTGCGCACCCCCAGCTCCACGAGGTCCGTCTCGACCGCGGAGAGCGGGTCGTCCAGCGGGATCCTGAACGTGCGGATCTGGCTCGGCCCGAAGTCGGCCATCACCCTGACCCCGGCCATCGGAATGTTCAGCACCGCCGCCCCGGCCCGCCCGGTCGTCTCCACCGCCCGCACGACGAGGTCGCGCGGCGCGTCCTCGTGCAGCTTGACCGCCGTGACCATGACCTGCGCGCCGCCGTCGTCCAGGTAGCCGCGCGCGCTGGGCAGCGCGCCGTCGTGGAAGCTCTCCAGCATCGCGCGCACCGGCGAGCCGAGCAGCGCCGCCCGCCGGGTGAGCCCGGCCGCCCGCCAGTCGCCGGCGTGCGGCACCAGCAGGTACGAGAACCGCTGCGTCCCCTGGTCCTGGAAGGAGTAGTAGCCGTCGGGGTCGAGCAGCCGGGGGTCGTGCCAGGAGTAGACCGGGCTGCGCACGGCGGTGATGCCGATGCTGTGGCTGCGCCCCGGGCTCGGCGGGGAGACGTCGTAGCCGTGCTTGGCGTTGTTCACCACGGCCAGGCCGGCGCGGGCGCCGCCCACGGAGCCCGACAGGTCCACCCACGACTGGGCGGGCTCCTCTGCTCCGTCGATGGGCCTGTTCAGGTGGCCGAACGGGATCTCGTACGTGGCCGCCGGGCTCTCCAGGCCGACGGGGAAGCGCAGCTTCATCAGATGCGCCTCCTCCCGCCAGTCGAGCGTGACCCGCACCTCGACGGCGTCGTCGCCGCCCGCGCCCAGGATGAACTCCTCGGCCATCGTGGAGCGGCCCCACTCGCGCTCGACGCGCAGGCGGGCCCTCAGCGGGCCGTGCTCGCGCAGCACGATGCCGGTGGTGACCATCTCCTCGCCCGGCCAGTCGTAGGAGACGACCCGGTGGCCCCAGGTGTCGGTCGGGTCCTCGCAGACCTGGGTGTGCGGGCCGGACGCGCCGGCCAGCAGGTCGACGCCGGTGCGCTTGTCGACCAGGCTGGACAGCCAGCCGGTGACGGGGTCGAGCTCCAGCCGCAGGACGTCGTTCTCCAGGTGGTGCTCGGAGGTCTCCAGCCGCTGCCCGGAGTTCTCCAGGTGGTGCCCGGAGTTCTTCAGGTGGTGCCCGGACGCGAGGAGGGTGCCGCCCGGGTGCGCGCCCGGCCCCTGCCGCAGCCGATAGAGGCGGTAGCCGAGCGCGGGCAGCTCCGCCTGGAACACGGTGGCGCCGCGCCCCTTGTCGTCGGTGGTGGCGACCGACTGGGTGCGCTGGCAGGGCACGTCGGCGCCGTCGGCGTCCACGACGTGCACCCCGTTGGGAGCCAGGCCGTACTGCATCTCGACCCGGGTCGTGACCGGCCACGGGTGCGGGTTGAACACCACGACCGGCTGCGTGCCGCTCTCCTCGGGCACCGCGATGTCGCGGGCGATCACGTTGTGCGCCCTGGTGATGATCCGCTTGGAGATCGCGACGGCCTCGCCGAGCTGGTCGCGGGCGTCGTCGTAGGCGGGCTCGATGGCCGAGCCCGGCAGCACGTCGTGGAACTGGTTGAACAGCACCTGCTTCCAGGCCCGCTCCAGGTCGGCGCGGGCGTCGTGACCGGCGACGGCGGCCCACCGCTCGGCCGACAGCACCGCCGCCTGCGCCCTGCGCTGCCAGGCCTTGATGCCGGAGTGCGCGGAGTAGCAGCCGGCCGCGTGGTGCTGCAGGTCGTCGCGCCAGACGGGCAGCTCCGCGAGGCCCTGCTCGCCCAGCCGCTTGGCCATCTCGTCGAAGTAGCGGCGCGGGGACGACATCGTCAGCTCCCCGAACGTGCCCATCCGGTCGTAGCGGTGGATGGACTCGATGTTGGCCTTGGTGGGGCCGCCGCCGTGGTTGCCCACCCCGTAGAAGATCATCAGGTCGCCGAGCGAGCGGTCGAGCTGGCCGAGCGCCTTCTCCGTCTGCCCGGCGACCTCGCCGGGCGGGCTGCAGTACTCGAACGGGATCCGGTAGGCCAGCACCCGGCTGCCGTCCGGCGACTCCCACCAGAACATGGTGCCGGGCAGGTCGCTCTCGTGCGGGCCGGGGCGCAGGAAGCAGTAGGAGTCCATGCCCTGGCCGCGCAGGATGGCGGGCAGCATCGCGTTGTGGCCGAACGGGTCCACGTTCATCCCGACCGACGCCGTGACGCCGAACTTCTCCTTGAGGTAGCGCTGCCCGTACAGGCCCTGGCGGACGAACGACTCGCCCGACGGCATGTTGCAGTCGGGCTCCACCCACCAGCCGCCCGTCATGACCCAGCGGCCCTCGGCCACCTTCTCCTGGATCCTGGCGAACAGCTCCGGGTCCGACTCCTCCACCCACGACAGCAGCACGACCTGGTCGCAGGTGAAGACGAAGTCGGGGTACTCGTCCATGCGGTGGATCGCCGACCAGAACGTGGCCCGCGCCTCCTGGTAGCCCTCCTGCCACGGCCACAGCCACACCGGGTCGAGGTGCGCGTTCCCGATCATGTGCAGGGTGCGGCCGGGGGAGGCCGCCGGCCGGGGCGCCCGGGGCAGGCCGCGCGGCTGGCTGCCGGAGGGGGCGTTCGACATCGGCGCCACCCGCCGGGTCACGCGGCCGCCCATGCGTCGACCTTCTCGCTGATCATGTGCAGCATCAGTGTGTGGATCTCCTGGATGCGCGGTGTCTCTGAACTGGGGGCGAGGAGGAGGTGATCGGCGTACTTGGTCGCGGCGCCGCCGTCGCCACCCCCGAACAGCAACGTCACCGCGCCGTTGGACTGTGCGGCCTCGAGCGCGCTGACCACGTTGGGCGAGTTGCCGCTGGTGGTGAACGCCGCCACGACGTCGCCCGGACGGGCAAGCGCCCGGACCTGACGGGCGAAGACGTCATCATAGGCGTAGTCGTTGGCTATGCACGTCATAACGGTCGCATCCGTGGTGAGCGTGACCGTGGGGAGCGGGCGGCGGTCGCGCTTGTAGTGGCCGATCAGCTCGCCGGTGAGGTGCTGGGCGTCGGCCGCGCTGCCGCCGTTGCCCATCGTGTAGAGGGTGCCGCCGCGGGTGAAGGTCTCGATGAGCAGGTCGGCGGCGGCTTCCACGGCGGGCAGGAGCGCCGTCATGCCGCGGGCGGCGGCCAGGTGGCCCGCCACGTGCTCGGCGAGGACGTCGGGGATCGGGGGCATCGGGGGAAGATCAGGCATGGGGTCTTTCCTGAGGCGAGTTCAGGGGGTATGCGCCGGGGCCAGGGTCCGGTGGGCGTGAATCAGCCCTTGGCTCCGGTGATGAGGTCGTGGGCGACGGCGCCGGCGCCGACCACGCAGACGCCGTCGCCGAGCTTGGCCAGCTCGAAGCGCGCGGCGCGGGCGGCGGGCGGCATGGCGTCCCTGGCGACCGCCGCGGCGACGGGGTCGAGGAGCCGGGCGCCCGATCGGGTGACGCCGCCGCCGAGGACGACGAGGTCGGGCTCGAAGGCGTTCACCAGGTCGGTGAGCGCCGTTCCCAGAGCCCATGTGGTCTCGTCCCACACTTCGACGGCGAGCGGGTCGCCCGCCTCGGCGGCGCGGGACACGTCCTCGGCCCTGGGCTCGGCGAGGGCGGACAGCGACGAGGGGCGGCCGGCGGCGAGGGCCTCGCGGGCGCGCTCGGCGATGGAGGTGCCGGACGCGTACGCCTCCAGGCAGCCACGACGCCCGCACGAGCACTTCCGCCCGCCGGGACGCACCATGACGTGCCCGAGTTCGCCGCCGTTGCCTGCCGCGCCGCGGTGCAGCCGGCCGCCGATGACGGTGCCGCCGCCGACGCCGGTGGAGATCGTGAGGTAGAGCATCGTGCTGGTGCCGCGGCCCGCGCCGTACCGGAATTCGCCCAGCGCGGCGGCCGTGGCATCGTTCTCAAGGGCGGACGGGACGCCGAACGCCTCCGTGGCCAGCGCGCCGATCGGCACGTCGATCCAGCCGGGCAGGTGCGGCGGGCACTGCAGGACGCCGGCCGCGGCGTCCAGCGGGCCGCCGCAGGAGATGCCGACGGCGGCCACCTCGGGCACGCCGGCCTCCGCGATCGCCTTCCTGCCCAGGTCGAAAAGCCTGGTCAGAACGGGCCGCGGCCCCTCCTGCCGGAGGGTGGGGGTGACCTGCCAGCCGTGGATCAGGCCATCGCCTGTGACCACGCCCGCGGCGAGTTTCGTGCCGCCTATGTCGAGGGACAAGACAGCGGGAAGATCGTGCTCCATGGGGCCTCCGACGGGAACGACTGCCGCGTTGAGGCTGTGACATCGTTCCCACACGGGATCCTAGGGCGACCTTTCCCCGTGGGTCAACGCACCGGATGGAGGAAATGTCAGACGGCGGGCGGCGGCGCGGTCGACTCGCGCTCGACGAGCCGGACGTTGAGCACGGTCGTCACGGAGTCGGACTCGGGCCGCTCGATGCGCTCGTCGAGCCTGCGTACGGCGGTCGCGCCCAGGTTGAAGGTGTCCTGCGAGACGGCGCTGACCATGGGCGAGACCATGCTCATCCAGGGCGCGTCGTCGAAGGCGACGAGGCTGATGTCGCCCGGCACGCTCAGCCCCAGCTCGCCGATCGCCCGCCAGACGCCTTCCGCGAGCACGTTGTTGGCGGCGAACACGGCTGTGGGACGGTCGGGGCCGCGCAGCATGTCGAGCGCCCGGCGGCGGGAGTCGGCGACGTCCCAGCCGGAGGAGACGACCAGGCCGGGATCGACCTTGATGTCACCGGCGTTCAGCGCCTCCAGGTAGCCCTGGTAGCGCTCGTAGCCGGTGGTCCAGTCGGTCTCGTCGATGAACAGCGCGATCCTGCGGTGGCCCAGCCCGACGAGGTGGGCGGTGGCGGTGCGGGCGCCGACGCGGTTGCCGACGACGACGCCGTCGGTCGAGCCCGCCGCGAACTGCCGGTCGACCTCCACCACGGGGATGCCGTGGGAGGACAGGTAGGTGGACACCTGCGAGGAGTTGGGCGTCACGACCACCCCGGCCACCCGCAGCGCGACCAGCGCCTCGGCGGCCTCGCCCTCGGCCTGCGCCGACAGGCTCGTGTCGGCCAGCACCATGGTGTAGCCGCGCTCGCGGGCCTCCCGGCTCGCGCCGGCGGCCAGCTCCGCGTAGAACGGGTTGCGCAGGTCGCTCACCAGGACCCCGACCGACCGGCTGACCTGCTGCTTGAGCGTACGGGCCATGACGTCGGGCACGTAGCCCAGCTCGGCCGCGGCGCGCAGGACCCGCTCGCGCACGTCGCTGGCGGCGTAGCCGCGCCCGGTGAGCGCGCGGGAGACGGTGGAGCGTGAGACGCCGGCTGCCTCGGCCACGTCCTTGATGGTGGGACGCCTGGAACGGCTGAGGGGGGCGCTGCGCCGCTCTATGGTCATCGAATCCCTTCCGCGACCACGTCGACCAGTGCCTCGGCGTGCTGCCCGAGACGCAGATCGCCGATGGTCAAGTCGACTGCGAGACGAACGCGGCGTCGCGGCACGGCGTCGGCGCCGAGACGGAGATGCACCTGCTCCATACCCCCTCCGGGCAGCCTTAGCGTCAGGGACCCCTGCTCGCGCCGCCAGCCGGGCGGCACCACCGGCTCGACGGTGGCCACGACCTTGTCCGGCCACGGGTTGCGCACGGTGGCGGTCAGCACGACCTCGCCGCCCGCGGGGACGCTCGTATAGTACGGCGTCAGGCGGCACAGCACGCCGTCCGCCCCGAGGTCGAGCCGGTCCAGCGGGAGCAGGTCGTGGTGCAACGCGACCAGCTCCTCGCCTTGTTCGGTCAGCAGGTGCAGGTAGTCGTCGTCCACCCAGCGGGGTCGCCAGTGGCCGCTGACCATGAGATCGGGGCGCAGCCGCCGATAGAGCGCGGCGCTCTTGCGGTAGTCCTCGATCTGGAACCTATTCTTGTACTGATAGTTCAGGATTTCCTGGCGTTCATCAGGAATGCCCATCCCGTCCTGCTGGTCGCCCGTCACCAGCACCCGGTGCCCGTCCACCTCGAACTCGTACGCCGCCGCGAACAGCGTGTGCCCCGGCAGGTCGTGCACCGTGATGTCGTACTCCCGCCAGCGCACCGTCTCCCCCAGCCCGAGCACGCGGTCGGCGGGGATCGGATCGAACCACTGGCACGGCAGGTCGTGGTGGAGCGGCGTGGCCAGGATGGGCGCGATGTGGGAAGGTGCCCAGATCGCCGTGCCCTCGACGTCGCGCAGCAGCGGCATGCCCGCCACGTGGTCGTCGTGGTAGTGGGTGGGCAGCGCGACCTCGACGGCGGTGACGCCGTAGTGCTCGCGCAGCGCGGGCAGCGAGGCCAGCCAGGGGCGGCGCGCCTCGCGCGCGGTGCTCTTCACCAGGCCGGTGCTCATGTCGTAGCCGAAGTCGAACACCATGGCCGCGCCCGACTCCGACAGCAGCACGTAGCTGTAGGACTGGCTGCTCCTGTTCATCAGCAGATGCGGCGTGACCTGCACGAACGGGTTGTTGAGCAGGCCGCGCACGTCCCACGGGTGGGGGCGGCGGAAGTCCACGTACCGCTGCATGGCGGACGACAGGCGGGCCAGCGCGTCCTTCGGGTCGTTCATCGGGTCGCCGTGCGAGGGCAGCAGCACGTCCAGCGGCTCCCGCTGGAGCAGCTCGGCGCTGAGGACGACCATGGCGGGGCCCTCGTTCTCGGTGTACGACCACTGGGTGGCGGCCAGGGACCACACCTTGCCGGGGGCGTAGATCAGGTCGCCGGTGAAGGCGGCCCCGCCCACGACGTACGTGACGGAGCCGGGCGTGTGACCCGGTGTGGGCAGGACCCGCACCTCCACCCCGCCGTATCGGGCGGTCCTATACTCCGGCACTACGCCCGTGACCTCGACCGGCTCCAGCAGCGAGAAGCGGTCGTCACGCAGGTCGTAGTCGTTGAGTATCTGACGCCCGATCCACATCTCGTCGACCTTCTCGAACAGGTCGCGCTCGACGGGCGGCACGTGGATCGCCACGCCCGCCCCCGCCGCCCTGTGCAGGCCCTGCACCTGGTCGCGGTGATGGTGGGTGACCAGGACGTCCGTGATGCGGTCGAGGCCCAGCTCGTCGAGCAGATCGAGCACCCGGCCCGAGCCGAAGTCGACGGTGATCCCGGTGCGCTCCTCGCCCGGCGCGGCGGGAGCCTTGATGACGTAGACGTGGCAGGTGTCCTCTACGCGGAGAACCCCGGGGGCGACTTCGGTGACTGGCATTCCCACGAGGCCCGATCCTATCCGGTATCGTTCCCACAATGGAGGTCCAGGAGTGGATTATTCCCTGTCCGAAAAAGGCTACTTTCGGTATTTCGCACGTCGAGCTGTGTGACGCTGGAGTCCAGGGCGACGCCGCTGCCGGGAGTGCCGTGGCCGAGCTGCGCCACGCACTCACCGCAGCCGCCACCGCCGAGCCGGGCCACGCGATCACCGCATCCCCCGACGCCCCGGCGCCCGCCGACGTTCGCGCCGGAGTCGGCGCTGAGACGCACGCTGAGACGCACGCTGAGACGCACGCTGAGACGCACGCTGAGACGCACGCTGAGACGCACGCTGAGACGCACGCTGAGACGCACGCTGAGACGCACGCTGAGGTCGGCGCTGGGATCCGCGCCGAGGGCGACTCTGAGACGAGCGCCCGGAGCGACGCTGACGTGCGTGCCCGGAGCGGCGCTGAGACGCGTGCCGAGGGCGGTGCTGAGACGCGTGCGGTGATCGGCACCGGGGCGCGTGCCGGGATCGGCGTTGAGGCGCGTGCCGGGATTGGTGCTGAGGTGCGTGCCGGAGTTCGCGCCGAGGTGGTCGTCGAGGTGCGGGTGGACGACGGGGCCGGGCTGCCGCCGGAGGGGTACACGCTGACGGCCGGCGACGGCCGGGTGACGATCGTGGGAGCCGACCCCGCCGGCGCGTTCTACGGCGTGCAGACCCTCCTCGCGATGACCGCCGCCCCCTGCCCCGAGCACCGGGTGTGCGTGCCGGAGTGCGACATCCGCGACTGGCCCGACCTGCCACTGCGCGGCACCATCGAGGGCTTCTACGGCACCCCGTGGACCCACGCCGACCGCATGGACCACCTGCGCTTCTCCGCCAGGCACAAGCTCAACGCCTACGTCTACGCCCCGAAGGACGACCCGTACCACCGGGAGCGGTGGCGGGAGCCGTACCCGCCGGAGGAGCTGGCGCGGCTGGCCGAGCTGGTGGACGAGGCGGCGGCGCGGCACGTGCGGTTCGTGTTCGCGCTCAGCCCCGGCCTGTCCATGGTCTACAGCGACCCGGCCGAGCGGGCGGCGCTGCGGGCCAAGGCGGAGCAGGTGTGGCGGGCGGGCGTCAGGGAGTTCGCGCTGCTCTTCGACGACATCCCGCCCGAGCTGCGCCACCTGCCCGACCGGGAGGCGTACGGCACGGCGGAGGGGGCGAGCGCGAGCGCCCACGCGGCGGTGTGCCGCGACTTCGCCGAGCACTTCCTGGCCCCGCACGGCGCGGACCGGCCGCTGACCATGGTGCCCACCGACTACGCGGGCACCGCCCGCACGGCCTACCGCGACCGGCTCGCGGCCGAGCTGCCCGCCGAGGTGCTGGTCTGGTGGACCGGCTCCGACGTGGTGGTGGGCGCGATCTCCAGCTACGACGTGACGGCCGCCGCCGCCTCCTACGGGCACCGGGTGGCGTTGTGGGACAACTTCCCCGTCAACGACTTCGACTTCTCCCGCGTCTTCCTCGGCCCGCTGGTCGGACGGGCCACCGACCTCGATGACGTGCCGCTGGAGGGCATCACCGCCAACCCGATGGTGGAGGCGGCGGCGTCCCGGATCGCGCTGACGACGGTGGCCGACTACGCCTGGCACCTGGCGGCCTACGACCCGGCGCGCTCGCACGAGCGGGCGATCCGGCTGCTGCCCGGGGCCGCGGAGCTGCTGCCGCTGGTGGAGGCGTGCTCGGCGTGGCCGCCCGGCGACGACCCGAGCCCGGCGCTGACCGCCCTGTGCGCGGCGGCGCTGGAGGGCGGGCCGTACGAGGTGCTGCGGGCCGAGCTGACCCGGCTGGCCGAGCTGCCCACCGGGGTGGCCGGGCCGATCGCCAGGGAGCTGGCCCCGTGGGTGGCCGCGGCCAGGGACACGGGCGCGGCGGGGCTCGCCGCGATCGACCTGCTGACGGGGGCGGGCACCCTGGCGGCGGCCGAGGAGGCGCTGGCGCGCGCCGAGTCGCACGAGGCGAACGTGCTGCGCAAGGTGATCCCGCCGTTCGCCCGCCAGGTCATCGAACGCGTCACCACCTGAGAGCCCGCCACGCGAGCGCCCGCCTGAGCGCGGGCACTCGCCTGAGCGGGGGCGCCCGCCTGAGCGGGGGCGCCCCCCTGAGCGCGGGCACTCGCCTGAGCGCGGGCACTCGCCTGAGCGCGGGCACTCGCCGCGCGCCCGGAACGCGGGCGGCCGGTCAGAGGGAGAGCACCTGACCGGCCGCCCGCAGTTCTTCCTGCAGCGCCGTGACGTCCACGTCCTGCACCGCCTTCCCGCTCCCCGCGGCCTGCGCGGCGGCCAGCCCCGCGGCGTGCCCGAGCATCTGGTACTGCACCTCCATCCGGATGGAGGAGAACGCCACGTGCGAGGCCGACACGCACACGGGCACCAGCAGGTTCGCGCACTCCGACCGCCGCGGCACGATCGCCCCGTACGGGATCCGGTACGGCGGGACGGCCACCGACAGGTACCCCTCGGTCACCACCATGGGCACCGGGTCGGGATGCTCGTACACCTCCCGCCAGGTCCGCTGCACCTCCCGGATGTCCAGGTGGTAGGAGCCCATCGCGATCACGTCGGGCCACGCCCGCCCCTGGACGAGGTCGTGCTCGGTGAGGTGCGTCTCGCCCAGCATGCGCCGCGCCTCGCGCACGTAGAGCTGGTGCGGCAGGTGCCCGGTGTCGGCGAACTCGTCGGCGGGCAGCCCCCACCGCGACAGCTCGGCCCGCACGGCGGCGGGCACCTCGGGGTCGTGGGAGAGGAAGTACAGCAGGTCCTGGGCGTGGTGGAGGTGGTGCAGGCGGATGCGTTCGCGTCCGTCGGCGTCGGCGTCGGGGTAGGCCCAGGCGGAGCGGTCGAGCACGCTGAGCGAGAACGGGCCGAGGGAGTTGCCGTCGCACTTGCCGCCGGGCAGGTTGGGCTCCAGCCCGACCAGCCGCCCGGCGCGGGGTTCGACGCCGTGTGCGCGCCAGTGGTGGAAGAGCCGCCGCCCCAGCTCCCAGTGCTCCTCGTCGTAGCCGGGCCGCCGTTCGAACGGGATCCGGTCGGGCGCGGTGGTCATGCAGACGCGGTAGCCGTACGACATGACGCCGCCGTCACCGGCGCCCACGTCGGCCATCGGCCCGTCGGCGACCTGCGGCAGGAGGGTGCCGTCGGCGCGGAACGGGGAGATCCACGGCGGGAAGTTGTGCATGCCGGGCACCACCTCGCGCCGCCCGGCGAAGCGCTCCCCGTGCAGGGCGCGGTCCTCCCTGCCGACCCGGTACGACACTCCGGCGGCGGCCATCAGGTCGCCCTCGTAGCTCGCGTCCACGAAGACGCCCGCCGCGAAGTCCCCCGCCGAGACGATCCGGTCCCCGGCGGTGACGACTTCGCCCAGCGGCGCGCCGGACACCACCTCCACCCCGGCGCGTTCCAGCCAGGACAGGAAGATCTCCTCGGCGACGTGCGGCTCGGGGCCCGCGTAGTGGCCTGGCGCGACCCCGTACGCGTCGGCGACGGCCTGGCGGAACTCGGCGGCCATCCCGCCGAGCACGCGGGCGTCGCCGACGTCGGTGTAGCCGAGCCCGCCGGAGGTCATGCCGCCGACGTGCTGGCCTGGTTCGAGCAGCACGGTGTCCAGGCCGCGCCTGGCGGCGGCGACGGCGGCGCACACGCCCGCCGAGGTCGCGCCGTACACGACCGCCTCGGCCTGTCTCACCGCAGTCCCCACCAGGTGGCGACCTGGTCGAGGTCCGCGCCGGTGATCGGCTCGCCGGTGTTGTCGACGGACTCGACGTAGTACAGGGCGGGCACGCCCAGCTCGGGCTGGGCCCGCGCGTAGGCGAGCCAGTCGGCCTTGCTCGGCATCGGCCACTGGTCGGTGTCGATGAGGTGGTGCGGCATGGCGTGCGTGGCGACGGCGTGCCGGTAGCGGAGCTGGTCCACGGCGGGCACGAGGTCGCCGCGGGCGTCGTACTCCAGCACGTCGTTGAGCCTGATCATGTCGCTGACGTCGGCGAAGGCCGGGTGCGGGGTGTGGGTGATAATGAGGGCGTCGGGTTTGACCTGCTTGGCGGCGTCGTACATGGTGGCGAGCAGCTCGTGCAGGAGGGCGATGCCCCAGGTGGCGCCGTGCGTCTTCAGGTGTGCGCCGCTGGGGAACCACTGGGTGAAGTCGATCTTGAAGCCGTCGGCGCCGAGGTCGCCCAGGAGGCGTTCCATGATGGCCCGGACGCGCAGGCGGTAGGCGGGGTTCGACGGGTCGGCGGCCACGGGGCGTCCGCCGGCGTCCGTCACGCACTCCTCGGGCGGCAGCCCGTCGGCCGACCAGGCGCGCCACCACAGCAGCACGCGCTGGCCGCGCGCGTGCCGGTCGGCGATCCACTCGCGCAGCGCGGGCCACTTGGCCTCGTCGGGCTCGCAGTCGCCGTACGTGAGCTGCCACCGGTCGTCGATGACGATGGTGCCGGGCACGATGCCGTGCCCGGCGAGCCTGTCCAGCCACTCGTCGTACAGGTCGCGCCGCGACAGCTCCACCGGGGAGACCGACCCGGCGGCCCTGGCGCACTGGGCGCCCCAGCCGCAGAAGATCGGCCGGCTCCACCACCCGGCCCGCTCGGGGACGGCGGACGGGGCCAGGCCGTGCTCGATCAAATCGGCGCGGTGCTGGGTGATGGCCTCCCAGGGCGAGGACGCGGCGCGGAACACCACGGCGGGCGAGGTCCACGAGCCGCGCACCTCGGTGTGGCACTCGTAGTCGAAGCGCAGCAGCGCGCCGCCGTCCAGCGGCTCGTAGGTCAGCTCGGTGAAGGTCAGATCGGCGATCCCGGCGCGCACGGAGGCGGCCAGCCAGGCGCCGTCCGGGATGTCGGTGGCGCCGGCCGGCTCGTCCTTGCAGAAGGCCAGCACCAGCGGCGGCGGGGAGAAGACGGCGTGCAGCCGGCCGGGCGAGGCGTCGCCGATGACGGTCAGCGCGACCGGCGCGGAGACCGGCCGCACCGCCCGCACGGGGTGCGCGGGCGTGGGGCTGAAGACGCCGCGCGCGTGCACCCCCGAGCGGAACGTGCCGGCGGCGCGGGTGTTGAGCACGGCCCTGCCGCCCATCAGCGTCACGTCGCCGAGCACGCCGTGACCCTCGACCCGCACCTCCAGCGCGATCGTCTCGGGGGTGCAGGTGAGCCGGACCGTCTTGGCGTCCCACTCGGTGGTGCGCTGCGGGAAGTCGAAGACGGCCACGTTCCCGCGCTCGACCAGCACGGGCGGCAGCGTCTCGTACGTCTCGTCGCGCCCGCCCCTGGTGTTGACGGAGGCGAGCAGGTTGAGCGTCATCCAGCCCACCAGCTCGGCGCTCGGGTCGGTGCGGGAGACGGTCAGGTGGTAGTGGCCGCTGTCCAGGTGGTAGGCCGTGTCCGTGGTGGTGATCCGCACCTGGCTCATCCCTTGCTTCCGGTCGTGGCGATGCCCTTGATGAAGTGCTTCTGGCCGAGGAAGAACAGGATGATCATCGGGATCGTGGTGATCACGCTGGCGGTCATCACGATCTCCCAGTGCCACTCGCCGCCGAACCCGAACTGGTCGAGCAGCGCCTTCAGCCCGCGCGGCACGGTGAACGTGCTGGAGTCACGCAGGTAGATGAGCGGCCGCATGAGGTCCGTCCACGCCGCCTGGAACTCGAACAGCAGCGTCACGACGACCGCCGGCTTGCACAGCGGCAGCGCCATCCTGGTGAAGATCGTCCAGTTGTTCGCCCCGTCGATCTTCGCCGCCTCGAACGGCTCGCGCGGCAGGCCCATGAAGAACTGCCGCAGCAGGAAGATGTAGAACGCGCTGCCGAACAGGTTCTGCGCCCACAGCGGGGTCAGCGTGCCGACCATGCCGAGGGAGTTCCAGATGAGGAACACCGGGACCATGGTGACCGCGCCCGGCAGCATCATGGTGGCCAGCAGCACGCCGAACAGCGCGTTCCTGCCGGGGAAGCGGAAGTAGGCGAAGCCCCACGCCACCATCGCGCTGGTGATGGTCACGGTCGCCGCGGCCAGCACCGTCACCAGCAGCGTGTTGGCCATCCACAGCGCCAGCGGCGCCTCCTGCCACACCTGGATGTAGTTGTCGAAGGTGAACGTCTCGGGCAGGATCCGGTGGTCGAACACCTCGCTGCGCGGCTTGAACGAGGCGCTGAGCAGCCAGATGAACGGGTAGATGAACGCGACGGCGAACGCGCTCAGCGCGGTCCACGTCAGGATCCGCCGCAGCCGCCTCACGGGTTTCCTCCTTCGTAGTGCACGAACCGCCTGGTCACCAGGAACTGCACGCCGGTGATCACCATGATCACGATGAACAGCAGCCAGGCCAGCGCGGAGGCGTACCCCATGTGCAGGAACTCGAAGGCCTGCTGGAACAGGTAGATCGCGTAGAACAGCGCGGCGTCGTTGCTGTAGGTGGTGTTGCCCGCGCCGAAGAAGGCGGTGTACGCCTCGGTGAAGGACTGCAGGGCGTTGATGCTGTCCACGATGAACAGGAAGAACAGGGTGGGGCTGATCATCGGCACGGTGATCCGCAGCGTGCGCTTCCACCAGCCGGCCCCGTCCACGAGCGCGGAGTCGTACAGCTCCTGGGGGACGCCGCGCAGCGCCGCCAGGATGATGACCACCGACGCGCCGACGGTCCACAGGCTCATCAGCACCAGGCCGGGCTTGACCCAGACGGGATCGGTGGTCCAGGCGGGGCCGTCGATGCCGAAGACGCCGAGGAAGCTGTTGATCAGGCCGTTCTGGCCGTTGAACAGCATCAGCAGCAGGATGCCGATCGCGACGGGCGGCGTCATCTTGGGCAGGAAGAAGGCCGTGCGGAAGAAGCCGCTGGCCCTGGTCGCGGTGTTGAGCAGCAGCGCCAGCCCGAGGGAGACGACGAGCTGCGTCGGCACCGACATCACGGTGAACAGGAACGTGTTGCGCAGCGCCAGGCCGACCTTCGGGTCCTCGAAGAGGGTCACGTAGTTGTCGAAGCCGATGAACGACGGGTCGTTGATGACGTCGTAGTCGGTCAGCGACAGGTAGGCGCTGTTGATCACGGGCCAGGCGGTGAAGATCAGGAAACCGATGATCCAGGGACAGATGAACAGGAGCGCGGCCCTGGTCTCGATGAAGCGCATGGACCTCATGCGCGGTGTGCGGGACATCTCAGTTCGTACGCTTCGTCCAGTCGGCCCATGCCTTGTCGAGCGCCGTCTGGGCGTCCTTCTGTGCCTTGTCGAGGGCGGCCTGCGGCTCCTCCTGGCCGTTGAGCACCCGGTTCACCGCGCCCTGCCAGGCGTCCTTGAACTCCTTGTCGGCCGGGTTGGCCGGCAGGCTGAAGGTGTTCTGGTTGGCCTCGTAGACGGCCTTGACGCCGGAGTCCCAGGGCTCGCCGCCGGAGGTGAGCATCTTCTGGATCTCCTCGTCGGCCTTGACGTTGCCGGTGAGGATGCCGGTGAAGGGCTTGCCGTCGGCCTTGCGCTTGTCCACGCGGGCCTGGGCGGCGGCCTTCCACGACTCCACCAGCGTCATCGTCTTGGCGAAGCGGCAGGCGGCGCCTGGATTCTTGGCGCCCTTGGGGATGGCCCACGACGAGCCGGAGGAGTAGGCCAGCGCCTTGCCCTCGGGGGTGCGGAAGGTGTCGAAGGCCATGGGGGCCTTGGGCGAGACGTCGTTGAGCACGTTGACGTACCACTGCTCCATCGGCATCGCGCCGAGGGCGTTCTCGGCGTACTGGTTGCCCTTGCCGAAGAAGTCGGCGGAGTCGCGCACGGCCTTGACCTTGGCGAAGCCGCCCTGCGCGTCGTAGATCGCGACGGCGAACTGCAGCGCCTTGACCACCTCGGGGGTGTTGAGCCGGGCGGTCTTCCCGTCGGCCGAGAGCAGGTCGGCGCCGAGGGACTTGGCCCACAGCGGCAGGAACTCCGGCAGCTTGCTGTCGAAGCCGATCACCTGGAGCTTGCCGCCGGGCGCCTTCACCAGCTTCTTGGTCGCGGCGGTGACCTTGTCCCAGTCGGAGCCGTTGACGTCCTCGATCGTCAGGCCGGCCTGCTTGAGCAGGCCGGCGTTGGCCATGGTGATCTGGACCTGGTTGAACTCGGGGATCGCGTACACCTCGTCGCCGAACGTCACCTGGCCGAGCGCGTTCTTGTTGTACATGGAGGTGTCGATCTGCTCGCCCTGGACGCACGACGTCAAGGGGATGATCGCGCCGCGCGAGGCGAAGGTGCCGATCTGGTCGCGGTTGGCGTAGATGAGGTCCGGCGGGTCGCCGGCGGCCACCGCGGAGAGGAACTGCTGGATGTCCAGGTCGCCTTCGATGAGCTTCACGTCCGCGCCCTTGAGCGACTTCTTGGCCAGCTCGACACGGGTCTCGCCGATCTCGTCGGTGGCGCCGAAGCCCATGACCGAGATGGTGCCCTGGTAGGAGGCGCCGGGGTTGAACTGACTCGCCGACGGTGCCGGGGCCGCGGCGCCACCGGTGCCCTTGGCACACGAGGTGAGTGCCAGCGCGAGCGACACGGAAAGGACGGACCAGCGGACGAGCGGGGATCTCATTGGGGGTTTCGCCTCCACACTGAACAAGCGGGGCATCAGGCATGCTGATGACGGCCACGTGGCGCCAGGCCAGTGTGGCAACGTTCACACATCTGAGAACGTACCCATACCGCTGAAATCCCGTCAACCACTCACTTCACTGCGTTTCTGTCCTGTTAACAACTCCAGCGGTGTGGGACGCCCCACTGGGACGCCCGCACCTCCTGCCCCGCCGGGGATGCCGTACACGCGAGAGGGCCCGGCCGTTGTCGGCGGCCGGGCCCTCAGGGGACAAGGCGCCCCGGGGCAGGGGGTCGGGCGCCTTGTGTGCGGTGGGCAGCGTCAGTGCTGTCCCGAGTTGGTCAGTGCTCCGAGGCCTTCTCGGCCCCCACGCCGGTGAGCGAGCGGACCTCCATCTCGGCCCACTTGCCCGCGTTGTACTCCTTGCTGAGGATCGTGCCGAGCCAGCCGCACAGGAAGCCGATCGGGATCGAGACGATGCCGGGGTTGCTCAGCGGGAACAGCACGAAGTCGGCCGTCTTGAACAGCGCCGTCTCGCCGCCGGACACGACCGGCGAGAAGACCACCAGCACCAGGGCGGAGACCAGGCCGCCGTAGATGGCCGCGACCGCGCCGGTGGTGTTGAACCTCTTCCAGAACAGGCTGTAGAGGATCGCGGGCAGGTTGCCCGAGGCCGCCACGGCGAACGCCAGGGCCACCAGGAACGCCACGTTCTGCCCCTGGGCCAGGATGCCCAGGCCGATCGCGACGGCGCCGATGACCAGGGCGGAGATGCGGGCCACCACGACCTCCTGGCGCTCGCTGGCCTGGCCGCGCTTGAAGACGTGCGCGTACAGGTCGTGCGAGAAGCTGGAGGAGGAGGCGAGGGTCAGGCCCGCGACCACGGCCAGGATCGTGGCGAAGGCCACCGCGCCGATCAGCGCCAGCAGGATCGTGCCGCCGACCGGGCCGAAGATGTCCGCGCCGATCTGCTGGGCCAGCAGTGGCGCGGCCGTGTTGCCCGCCTTGTCACCCGCGACGATCGCCGTCTTGCCGACCAGGGCCGCCGCGCCGAAGCCGAGGACCAGGGTCAGCAGGTAGAAGGCGCCGATGATGCCGATGCCCCACAGGACCGACTTGCGGGCGTCCTTGGCGGTGGGGACGGTGTAGAAGCGGATGAGGATGTGCGGCAGGCCCGCCGTGCCCAGCACCAGCGCCAGGCCCAGGCTGATCAGGTCGATCTTGCCGGCCAGGCCCTGCGCCTCGGTGCCGTACTTCAGGCCGGGGCTGAGGAAGCTCTCCGGGTTGGCCGGGGGGCCGCTCTTGACGGCGGCCTGGCCGAGCAGGCTCGACAGGTTGAAGCCGAACTTGGCCAGCACCAGCACCGTCACCAGCGCGGCGCCGCTCATCAGCAGCACGGCCTTGACGATCTGCACCCAGGTGGTGCCCTTCATGCCGCCGAACACCACGTAGATGATCATCAGCGCGCCCACGCCGACGATCGTCCACGCCTTGCCCGCGTCGCTGGTGATGCCGAGCAGCAGGCCGACCAGCGCGCCCGCGCCCACCATCTGCGCCAGCAGGTAGAAGATGCTGACGACGATCGTGGACACGCCCGCCGCCGTGCGGACCGGGCGCGGGCTCATCCTGAACGCCAGCACGTCGGCCATGGTGAACTTGCCGGAGTTCCGCATCAGCTCGGCCACCAGCAGCAGCGCCACCAGCCAGGCGACCAGGAAGCCGATCGAGTACAGGAACCCGTCGTAGCCGGACAGCGCGATGATGCCGGCGATGCCGAGGAAGGAGGCGGCCGACATGTAGTCGCCGCCGATCGCCAGGCCGTTCTGCACGCCGCTGAACGACCGGCCGCCCGCGTAGTAGTCGGCGGCCGTCTTGGTCTGACGGCTCGCCCAGAAGGTGATCGCCAGGGTGGCGGCCACGAAGGCGAGGAAGAGGATCATCCCCAGGGTCGTGGAGCTCACTGAGTCTTCTCCTCCACCTCGTGGCGCAGCTTGTCGGCGATCGGGTCGAGCTTGCGCTCCGCGTGCCTGGCGTACGCCCACGCGATGAGGAAGGTGGACACGAACTGCAGCAAGCCGAGGACCAGACCGACGTTGATCTCACCGACGATCTTGGCCGCCATGAAGTCGCGCGCCCATCCGGACAGCACCACGTAGAGCAGGTACCACGCGAGGAACGCCACGGTCATGGGGAACGTCCAGCGCCGGAACGCCCTTTTCAGCTCCTGGAACTCACTGCTCTCCTGCACTTGTTCATAGACCGACGCGTCATGTTCTCTAGTCGTCACGAGACCTCCACTGTGATGCGGATCACGCCCAACGTAAGAGGGCAACCTACCCGCCGTGGAGATCTCCAGGAGGGTTGTTCGGTGAGGCGGTGCCGTCCGGCGATTAGTTGGGGATGGCGTGCGGTGAAAGGTCCTTCTAGCGCGATGAGCGGTCGGCCATCCCTTTCACCCCTTTACGGCTCCCGCCGTCAGACCCTCCACGATCCAGCGGCGGATGGCGGCGAACAGGATGAGCGTGGGCACCACCGAGACGACCGTGGCCGCC
Organism: Nonomuraea monospora; assembly: GCF_039531895.1. Classification (NCBI taxonomy): domain Bacteria; kingdom Bacillati; phylum Actinomycetota; class Actinomycetes; order Streptosporangiales; family Streptosporangiaceae; genus Nonomuraea; species Nonomuraea monospora. The sequence goes on along the minus strand of NZ_BAAAQX010000001.1, from coordinate 589,331 downwards.
GCCATCGAGCCCCAGTCGATGTCGTACTGGGTGATGAAGGAGTTCATCGCCACCGGGACGGTCTTGGCGTCCTCGCTGTCGATGAACGTGATCGCCAGGAACAGCTCGTTCCAGCACTGCACGAACGCGAAGATGAACGTGGCCGCGATGCCCGGCAGCATGACCGGGATCACCACCCGCACCATGGCCACCAGCCGCGAGGCCCCGTCCACCTGCGCCGCCTCCTCCAGCGCCACCGGCACCCGCTCGTAGAAGCCGCGCATGATGATCGTCGAGAACGGCACCAGCATCGCCACGTACACCAGCATCAGCCCCGCCAGCCTGTTGAGCAGGTCGAGGTCGGACATCAGCAGGTAGAGCGGGCCGAGCGCGATGAACAGCGGGATCATCTGGGTGACCAGGAAGGCCAGCATCAGCGCGGCCCTGCCGGGGAAGGCGAAGCGGGCCAGCGTGTAGCCGCCCAGCACGCCGATCGCCGTGACCGCCGCCGCGGCCACCAGCGAGACGAGCAGTGAGTTCAGCAGGTACGCGCCGAAGTCGGCGAACTCGAACAGCTCGGCGTAGTGCTCGAAGGTGACGTTCGCCGGCCAGTAGCGCAGCGGCACCGAGAAGATCTCGGGCTTGGGCTTGAGCGAGGTGACGACGATCCAGTACAGCGGGAACAGGGTGATCAGCAGCCAGCCGGCCAGCACGACGGCCTTGGCGGCGCCCGCCAGCCGCCTCATCGGGCCCGCTCGAATCGGGTGGCGTTCAGGTAGAAGACGCTGAACGCGAGCAGGAGCGCCAGGACGAGCAGGCCGACCGCGCCCGCCCGGCCGTAGTCGCCGCCGATGACCTGCTGGATGAGGAACGTGGTGACGATGTCGGTGCTGCCGGCCGGGCCGCCGCCGGTCATCGCGTAGATGAGGTCGGGGAAGTTCAGGATCCAGATGATCCGCAGCAGCACGATCAGGGCCAGGGTCGGCCGGATGTGCGGCAGCGTCACGTGCCAGAACCGGCGTGCCCTGGACGCCCCGTCCACGGCCGCCGCCTCGTACAGCTCACCGGGCACCGACTGCAGCGCGGCCATGATCATGATGGCGAAGAACGTGACGCCGTACCAGATGTTGGCCACGATCACCGAGGTCATCGCCCAGCCCGGCGTGGCCAGGAAGCCGATCCGCTCCTCGATCAGGCCCGCCTTCAGCAGCAGGTCGTTGACCACGCCGAACTGCCCGTTGAACATCCACCGCCACAGCAGCCCGATCAGGAACCCCGACATGGCCCAGGGGAAGAACACCCAGGCCTGATAGAGCCCCCGGCCCCTGAACTGCCCGCGCAGCAGCAGCGCCAGCCCGAAGCCGAGGAAGAACTGGAAGAACAGCGAAACCGCCACCCACGTGCCGGTGTTGCGCAGCGCCGTCCAGAAGCGGTCCTCGGCCAGCACGGCGCGGAAGTTCTCCAGCCCCGTGAACGGGGTGGAGGTGAGGTCGAACAGGTTGTAACGCTGGAAGGCGATCACCGCGCCGCGGATCATCGGGTAGTACGTGAACAGCGCCACGAACACCACGCCGGGCAGCAGGCACAGCGCGATGAAACGGGCCCTGCGGACGGTGAACGTCCTCATGAGACCTTCTTGGCCTGGTCCACCCAGAAGGCGTCCCACGCCTTGAGCACCTCGGCCGTGCTCGTCCTGCCCGTGATCAGGGACTGGATGTCGCGGTCGGAGTCCACCAGGAACTGGCTCCAGCCCGGGTAGTCGACCGGCCTGATCGTGATCACCTGCTTGGGGTCCTGCTGGGCTTGAAGGTAGGCCTTCCACGCGCCCTGCGAGAACTGCGGGTCGTTCTGGGCCTGCCGGGAGATCGGGATGAGCGAGTTGCCCTTGGCGAAGGCGATGCTCTGCTCGGACTCCGACAGGAACTGCACCAGCTTCACCGCCTCCTTCGCGTGCTCGCTGAAGGAGGTGACGCCCCAGCCGGCGTAGCCGACGGGCTGGTAGGCGTACCCGGTGGGGCCTTTGGGGATGGGGGCGGTGGACCAGGCCGTGACGCCGCTCTCCTCGACCGTCTTGATCACCTCGGGGTCCTGGATGAGCATGCCGGTGACGCCCGAGGTGAAGCCCTGGACCATCTCGGGGTAGCCCCAGGAGACGGAGTCGGGCGGCGACGCCTCCTTGAAGATCTTGACGAAGAGGTCGAGGGCCTGCGCGGCCTCCGGAGTGGAGAAGATCGTCCGCTTGTCCTTCAGGTAGAAGGATTTTTCCGGATTTAGTGCGTCGCCGTTGTAGGCGCTGATCATCATCACCGCGTAGTCGGCGCCGCCCTTGCCGCCCCTGAAGGAGTAGCCGTACCGGTCGCCGGTGGTCATCCGCTTGCCGGCCTCGTACAGCTCCTGCCAGGTGGCCGGGGGTTGCGTCATGCCGAAGTCCGTACGGTAGAACAGCGTGCGCTGGTAGAACCCGTACGGGATCAGGTACGCCTTGCCCCCGACCTCCACCGCCTTCTTCCGGGCCAGCTCGGTCAGGTCCGCCCAGCCGGGCCAGTCCGTGGTGGGCAGCTCGGCCAGCCAGCCGTTGTTGGAGAAGGACTTGGCCGTGTGGTCGCGCACCTCCAGCACGTCCAAGCCCTTCTTGGTCTGCAGGATCTGGGTGATCTTCTGGTCGGCGCTGTCGAGCGGCGGGGAGATGAGCTCGACGGTGACGCCCGGGTTGGCCTGCTCGAAGTCGGCGATGAGGGTCTTGATGAGCTTCGTGCGCTCGGGGCCGGTCAGGCTTTCGATCATTCTCAGCCGGATCTCCCCCGGTGCGCCGGAGGAGCCCGAGCCGCAGCCCGTGAGTGTCAGCGTGACGACGGCGGCCGTGGCCACCAGGACGGGGTTTCTCATGACGAGCCTCCCGCGAGGTCAGACAGCGCTGTCAATCACGTTAGGCGGACATTCCCTCCAGGGCCAGACCGAGATCCTTGATCAAGATCTCCGCGGGCTCCAGGCCGACCGAGAGCCGCACCAGGCCCACCGGGATCCCCATGGTGGCCCGTACGCTCTCCTCGGTGGACAGCGCGGGCGCGTTCACCAGGCTCTCGAACCCACCCCACGACACCCCGATCCGGAAATGTCGCAACCTGGCGAGGAAGGCCCCGACCTCCGGCCGCGACTCCGTGTCCAGCTCCAGACTGAACAGGCTGGAGAAGCCGGACATCTGCCGCAGCGCGATCGCGTGGCCCGGATGCGACGGCAACCCCGGATGGTTCACCGACCGCACGGCCGGATGATCCTGGAGGAACGCCGCCACCGCCAGCCCGCGCTCCTGGTGCGCGGCCATCCGCACCGGCAGCGTCCGCAGCCCCTTGATCACCTTGGCCGCGTCGTGCGGCGACATGGCGGCCCCGTAGAGCTGGTACTCCGTCAGCGCCAGCGGCCTGATCAGCCGCTCCGGCCCGATCACCACTCCGCCCACCAGGTCGCTGTGCCCGCCGACGTACTTCGACAGCGAGTGCACCACCAGGTCCACCCCCATCGTCAGCGGCTTCTGGAACAGCGGCGTGGACCACGTGTTGTCCATCACCGTCACCAGCCCGCGCTCCCGCGCCCACCCCGTCACCTCCGCGATGTCCACCACCGCGTACGCCATGTAGGACGGGGACTCGAAGTACAGTAGGCGGGTGCTCGCCGTGATAGCGCTGTCACCTTCCCCGAGGTCCCTGACATGCGTATGCGTCACCCCGAACTTCTCCAGGTAACGCAGGAACTGGGTCGTCGGCCCGTAGACCGCGCCGAGCACCAGCACGTGATCACCGGCCGACACGAGCGACGAGATCGTCGCCGAGATCGCGCCCATCCCCGAGGCGAAACACTTCGCCCGCTCTCCCCGCTCCAGCGCGGCAAGCTTACGCTGGGCGAGATCCACCGTCGGGTTGGTCCCCCGCCAGTAGACGTAGCGCTCGTCCTCGTTCCTGACGGCCTCGCCGAGCTCCTCCGCCGTCGCGAACGTGAACACCGAGTTCTCGAACACCGGCGGGTTGACCGCGCCCAGCATCCAAGGCTCGTCCTCACCCAACCGGCCACAGATCCATTCATCATCCATGGGGGCACACTATGACAGCACGCAAGCCGACCATGGCGGACGTCGCCCGGCAGGCGGGTGTGAGCCTCAAGACCGTCTCCCGCGTGGTCAACCAGGAGCCCCACGTCCGGGCGTCGCTGCAGCAACGCGTGCAGGCCGCGATCAGCGCCCTCGGCTACCGCCGCAACGAGGCCGCCGCCCGGCTGGCCAGGGGCGCCACCATGCTGACGCTCGGGCTGGTGATGGAGAACATCTCCAACGAGTTCTACTCGCGGCTGGCCGCCGCCGTCGAGGCCGCCGCCGCCGGCCACGAGGCGCTGGTCGTGTTCGGCTCGTACGAGGAGAGCGCCGACAAGGAACGCATGCTCATCGAGTCCATGTACGCCAGAGGCGTCGACTCCCTCATCGTCGTCCCCTCCGCGGCCGACCACTCCTGGCTGGCCGAGCACGCCAGCCTCACCACCGTGTTCGTCGACCGGGTGCCGCTCGGCCTCGACGGGGCCGACGTCGTCCTGCTCGACGACGTGTGGGGCGGCCGAACCGCGACCCGGCACCTGCTCTCCCACGGCCACCGCCGCATCGCGCTGATCTCCGACGACGACGCCATCAGCTCCGTGCACGACCGCGCCACCGGCTACCGCGCCGCCCTCGCCGACGCGGGCGTGCCCGCCGACGAGGAGCTGGTCGTCCGCGAGGTGTACGACCCCGGCCGGGTGTCCGGCGAGGTCGCCCGGCTGCTCGACCTTGCCTCGCCGCCCACCGCGTTCTTCGCCACCAACAACCGGGCCGCCATCGGCATCCTCCAGGCGCTGCGCGAGCGGCCGGAACGGCCCGCGTACGTGGGGTTCGACGACTTCGCGCTGGCCGACGTCTTCAACCCGGGCGTGACCGTCGTCCGCTACGACACCGCCCGCCTGGCCCGCGCCGCCGTGGACCTCCTGCTCGACCCGTCACCCGCCGCGCGCCGCATCAAGGTGCCCGTCGAGCTGGTGCCGCGCGGCTCCGGCGAACTCCCGCCCGCCTGACCCCCAAAACGTGGTCACGTCTCCCCATGCCCGCGCCTGACCGTCCCCCGGCCTGGGTACGGATCGGCCATGCCCGAGGACGCGGAGGAATCCACCGAGGCCATCGACCCGGACGTCTACCTCGACGTGCCCGTGGTCCAGGTGGAGGAGATCACCCTGGACGTGCAGGACCTACGGGCCAAGGTGTCGCTCCAGGCCGAGGTGCTCGACCTGCTCAAGCTGAGCGTCGGCGCGGACGTGTTCCTCGGGTCCGTCAACCTCACCATCAAAGGCGTCGAGGCGCAGGCGCTGCTGAAGGTGCGGCTGGACAACGTGGCGCGGATCATCGACCGGGTGCTGCAGACCATCGACGACAACCCGCAGATCCTGGAGAACCTGACACGCGGGCTCGGCACGGCCGTGCGGGACATCGGGAGCGGCGCGGGGTACGCCGTCCGGGACGTGGGGGCCGGGGCCGGGTATGCGGTGCGCGATGTCGGTGCGGGGGCCGGGGAGGCCGTCCGCGACGTCGGGGCGGGAGCCGGTGGCGCTGTCCGTGACGTGGGGACGGGGGCCGGTGCGGCCGTCCGCGACGTCGGCGCCGGGGCCGGTGGAGCCGTCCGTGACGTCGGAGCCGCCACCGGTGGAGCCGTCCGTGATGTCGGGACGGGAGCCGGGGAAGCCGTTCAGGACGTCGGCGGGGCGGTTCGTGACGTGGGCGCCGGGGCCGGGGAGACCGTCCGTGACGTCGGGGCCGCCACCGGCGGCGCGGTGCAGGACACCACGGGTCTCGTGCGGGACGTCGCCCCAGCCGCCGACACCCAAGCGGGCCCGGCCGCCGACAAACCCGCGAGCCTGGCCGCCGACAAACCCGTGAGCCCAGCCGCCCCAAAAGCCGCACGTACCGGCGCCGGCGGAAACCCACCCCGGCGGCAGCACCACCACTACCGTTTCAAGCGCCGCCAGGACCACGAGTGAGCAGCACCATGCCGAAACCAGAGCACCCCACCGACCCTGACGTCGAGATCAGCGCCTCCGCCACCGCCAGGGAGCTCCGCTTCCACGCGCGACCGGAGGTGACGGTGCACGCGGAGGCGGAGCCCGGCGGCGAGTGCGCGTGGGGCAGCGACCGTACGAACCTGCCCGACCAGGTGGAGCCGAACGTCACCTACCGCGACATCCGCATCGACTTCCGCGTGGCAGCCGCACTCACCGACCCCACACAGGACCCGTCGTCTCCCTAACCGTCCCGTCCGGCCTCGTAGGCGGTGCGCAGGACCGAGGCCAGTTCGTCCGCCAGCTCCGGGCTGGCCCCCACCACCCCGCTCCACCGCCTGGTCAGGTCGGTGTCCAGCTCCACCGCCCGCCCGAACACGTCCCTGACCGCCCCGCCCGCCGCCTCGGCCAGCACCACGGAGGCGGCGATGTCCACCAGCCGGTGCGTGTCCGTGGCGGCGTCGGCGAAGGCGTCCGTCGCCCCCTGCGCCACGAGCGCGCCCTCCAGGCAGCTCGTGCTGAGGATGCGCACGCGCGCCGCCCGCCGCACCACCTCCCACCAGGCGGCACTGGCGGCGGCGTTGGCCGGGTGCGGGCGCAGGAGCGAGACGGCGGCGCCCGCCAGCGCGCGGCGGCCGGTCGTGCGCAGCGGGGACGGCACGCCCGCCCGCGCCCACCAGCTCCGCCCGGTGTCCAGCCACACGGTCAGCGCCTCGGTGAAGACGCCGTCCTCGGCGACGGCCGCGGAGAAGGCCGACAGGGGGACGCCGGCGGCGGCGTTGGCCGAGCCGTCCACCGGGTCCATGACGAGGGTGAGCGCCGAGCCGTTGTCCACCCAGCCGGTCTCCTCGGTGAGGATGTTGACGGGGTGCCGGGACAGGGCGGTGAGGATGGCGTCCTCGACCAGGACGTCGATGCGCATGGTGGGGGTGCCGTCCGCGCCGTCCGCCACGACGGCGGCCAGGGTGGCGCGGTCGTGCTCGGTGGTAGCGGTGGTGTAGGCGTCCAGGGCGGCGGAGGCTGCGGCGGCCAGCGCGCGATGCGCCTCCACGGGCACCCCGACCCCCCACCCACGCCCACCCGGCTCGCTGACCCCGCCCACCCTACGCGCCTGCACCGCCGCCGACGGCTCGCGCCCTTCTGACGCCACCACCCCACGGCCCCGCGCCGCCGCCGGTGGCTCCCGTCCTTCCGACGCCACCACCCCACGGCCCCGCGCCACCGCGCCAGGACCCTGCGCCGC